>JAQVPT010000171.1 GCA_028701945.1 Bacteroidales bacterium | reverse complement strand
GTTGTTCAAATGGATTGTGTCGATGTTGTGCTAACTGCAATGGTTTGGTTCTCAGGTTTATTGCCTACTATTCGTGCTGTCGAAGCTCATAAAAAAATTGCACTTGCTAATAAGGAAACACTCGTTGTTGGAGGACATCTTATTGTAGAAGCTCTTAAAAAATCCCGTGCAGAGATAATCCCTGTTGATTCTGAACATTCTGCGATTTTTCAGTGTCTGACAGGCGAAAATCCTGATAAAATTCAGAAACTTATCCTTACTGCTTCTGGAGGACCTTTTAGAGGGAAAAAACTAGATTTTCTTAAAAATGTTACTCCCGAACAGGCTTTGAAACATCCAAACTGGACAATGGGAAATAAGGTAACTATTGATTCGGCAAGTTTTATGAATAAAGGTCTCGAAGTAATTGAGGCACGTTGGCTTTTTGGTGTTCCTGCTGATAAAATTGAAGTGCTTGTTCATCCACAATCTGTTGTGCATTCGATGGTCGAATTTGTTGATGGGTCTATTAAAGCTCAACTTGGGGTGCCTAGTATGAGAATACCTATTCAATATGCTTTTGATTATCCAAATAGAAACTATTCATCAAATAATAGATTCTCTTTTTCAGAGTATCCTCAACTAAACTTTGAGAAACCAGATGTTGATACTTTTCGAAATCTACAAATAGCTTATGAGTGTTTAAAAATAGGCGGTAATTCTCCTTGTGTTATGAATGCTGCAAATGAAATAGCAGTCGATTTATTCTTAAAAGAGAAAATTAGTTTTATTGGCATATCCGAGCTGATTGAGAAAAGTTTGCAAAAGATAGATTATATTAAAAATCCGAGTTTAAAAGATTGTCTCGAGACAGATAATATTACTAGAATAAAAACGTTTGAAATATCTAAAAATATTAAATAGATGACAGGACTTATTATGGCTGGACAATTAATTCTGGCACTTTCGTTATTGGTACTTATTCATGAATTTGGACATTATATTACTGCTAGAATGTTCGGGATTAGAGTTACAAAATTCTTTATCTTTTTTGACCCGTGGTTTAAAATATGGAGTAAAAAAATTGGCGATACCGAATTTGGTATTGGTTGGGTTCCTCTAGGCGGATATGTCAAAATTTCTGGAATGATTGATGAGTCGCTTGATACTAAGCAGTTAAAGGAAGAACCAAAGGAGTGGGAATTTCGATCTAAACCAGCCTGGCAGCGTTTGATTGTTATGTTAGGTGGGGTTACAATGAATGTTATTGCAGCTGTATTAATCTTGACAATGTGTCATTTGGTTTTTACCAAGTCATACCTGCCTGTCGATAATATTGAGCAAGGAATATACGCATATCCATATGCCAGATATCTTGGCTTTGAGTCGGGCGATAAAGTTGTCGCAATAGATGGAAAACCTACTGTCAGATATGAAGATGTGTTTTCGACAAAAATATTTTTTGCAGAAATAATTACCGTAAATAGGGGTGGAGAAACATTTGACCTTGAAATGACCGACACTTTGTACTCATTCTTAAAAAACGGTGGTGAATTTATTTCTTTGGATAATTTTCCTTTTACGGTTGATAGTCTTGTTGAAGGAATGTCTGCTGAAAAATCTGGAATGAAACCTGGTGCAAAAATTTTGACGATTAATAATAAATCTATTCAAAGTTTTGGCGGGCTCAAAGAAATACTAATGTCTAATAAGGGAAAAGAATTAGAATTTATCGTTGACGCAAATCTCTCGATTGATACTTTAATGATAAATGTTGATAGTCTTGGAAGAATTGGAATATATCCTTCTTTCCCAGCATACGAAACAAAAAACTATAACTTTGTTACTGCCATGAAATATGGCTGGGCTGATGCTTTTGAATCTTTACATGCAAATATTAAGGGGTTTGGACTTATTTTTAGCGGTAAAGAAAAAGCAAAAGATAGCTTGCAGGGACCAATCGGAATCGCAAAAGTTTATGGTGGTGTTTGGGATTGGTCTAAATTTTGGAAGCTAACCGGTATTATTTCGATGATACTGGCTTTCGTTAATATTTTGCCAATTCCTGCTCTTGATGGTGGACATGCACTTTTCCTTACAATAGAGGCAGTAACACGCAAAAAATTATCAGATAAATTTATGGAGACCGTTCAGGTTATTGGAATGTTGATATTGCTCGCACTAATGGTGTTTGTAATTGGAAATGATATTATTAATCTGTTCTGATTTTTAAAATTATTTTAAATCTTATCAGAATATAAAATAAATGAAAATGCAAAAAATATTTCTGTTATTGATTTTGACTCTGATATGTTCTATTGGCACTTATTCGCAAGAATATCTTGACTTTAATAAAAGTGAGGATAGAACAAAAAGAGTTCTATTGGTGCCTTTCGATTCACGCATCTATTATAATGATGCTACCGCTATTATGGCCAAGCAATCTGGTGAAACTCATGATGAAATAATGATGTATTTTCGTGAACAGTTTAATCTGCAATTATATAATGCAATGATTGATTCTTGCGTAGTAGTTAGTCTTTTGACTGATAATACACGGCAAGCACAAGAAGATATTTCAGACTTATACTCAATTATTAGCTATGAGTTAAGACTTGCCATGCAAAATGCCCCTGAGCATCCTGACGATATCGAAAAAATGAATTATTTTCAGCGAAAACGTCATGAGAAAAATCAACAAAATAAGCTTCAAGAAATTGAAAACTCCCGCACCAGAATAGTAAACGGCGAAATAGTTGGTAAACGTCAACCTGTGGGAGACAAATACCTTCATATCGTTTTTCATCAACCAGAAGTGCTTTCCCAAATTGCAAATCGACGCAATATCGATTATTTTTTGTTTATCAATCAGTTTGACATTAAGGGCAATTACAACGACCCATATTTAAGTGGAAACTCTGAAGCTAAGAGAACTATTAGAGTACACTTTAGTTTATTTAATGCAGAAGCTAAACTAATGCACGGAAGTTTTGGAACAACTGAAATCTCTTTTGATCTCGATGATAAAAAAGAAGTTGCTAATCTATATTTTCCAGAAGTTATTCGGCAAATTGTAAATAATATAAAATTTTAATATGGAGCACAAATTCGTTTTTGCAACAAATAACAAGCATAAGTTAAAAGAGGTTAATGAAATTGCCGATGGTAAGTTTGATATCTTGAGTCTTAATGATATTAATTGTATAGACACAATTCCCGAAGATCAGGATACTCTTGAAGGTAATGCACTTCAAAAGGCTAGGTATATTTATGAAAAATGTATGATTAATTGTTTCGCCGATGATACTGGACTTGAAGTCGATGTTCTTAATGGTAGTCCAGGAGCTTTTTCAGCACGATATGCAGGCGACCAATGTGATTCTAATGATAATATCGAGAAGCTTTTAAGTGAAATGGGGGATACGCCTTATCGTTCTGCACGTTTTAGAACTGTAGTTGCCCTTGTTCTCGATGGTAAAGAATATTTCTTTGAAGGAGAAATAAAGGGAGAAATAATTACTGAGAAACGAGGATCTGGTGGATTTGGTTATGATGCTGTTTTTGTTCCCGAAGGATTATCCGATACTTTTGCAGAGTTACCAGCTTTTCTCAAAAATTCGATTAGTCATAGGGCAATTGCAATGCAAAAACTGTTTTACTTTCTGAGACATTACCAGAGATAATTGTTAAATAATAAAATAATTTGCTTGATTTTGAGTTATCTATCAATAAACTTGATGTTAAATGAGTAATATACAAAAAATAAATTTTTTCGGAAGCTTTATCTTTTTCCTGATTGTATCGTTGTTTTCTTTTGGACAAATTGCTGTTGGGCAGTGGAGAGATCATCTTCCATATAATAGCGGAGCAATGATTGCTGTGGCTGGTTCAGATGTTTATATGCTTACTGATGTAGGTTTGTTGAAATATTCTACAACTACTGGCGAAACGTCAAAACTCTCAAAAATCAGCGGCTTAAGCGATAGTGGTGTTAAATCTATTGGTTATAATCAAGCAACTGGTTATGTTGTTTTAGGATATAAAAATGGTAATATCGACTTAATTAATGGTAGCGAAATTATTAATATCAGCGACATTAAACGAAAATCGATGAATAGCGACAAAGCAATTTATTGTATGGATTTTGTAGATGATATTGCTTATCTTGGATTGGGGTTTGGAATTGTGGTTGTTGATATTAAACGATTGGAAATTCGAAAAACCTGGTATGTAGGAGAGAATGGCACTAATGTTAAAATCAATGCAATCGATATTAATGACGGTAATGTCTATGTTGCCACAAATAAAGGGATTTTAAAGGGTAATCTTAATAATGCTTTAGTCGATTTTTCAAAATGGGAAATTCTTTCCGATATAAATCAGACTGGTTCATTAAGTTGGATGTCAGGTCAAAATTACGAACATCTATATTTTATCAATGGATACCTACTTGCTAGTTTTAATAATGTTGATGCTGCAAATGCAGATACTGTACTCGTGTTTAACGGAAATAGTTGGGACTATTTTGATAATGCGATAACTGAAGTTGTGTATCTTGGTGGAAATGATGATGAATTTTATTTATGTGCAAGTTTTTGGATGAAAATATATGACGCTGATTTAAATGAGAAAAGACATGTGTGGGAATTTAGTTTTCCAGATGGGGGCACAGGCCTAAAACCAAATTTCGCAATTCATGATGGACGCGAAGGCATTTGGATAGCTGATGGTGTTTATGGGCTTGTTCATAATCCAGTTTCATGGAAGTATGATAAAATTTCTGTCAACGGACCTAGCGGCTATGAGGTGTTTGATATGGACGCAGTGGGGAAGGAGCTTGTCGGTGTTTCTGGTGGTATGAATTTGTCCTGGAGCCCAAATTGGAAAAGAGGTACTTATTATCATTTTTCTCAACAAATGTGGAACACATACGATAATACTAATGCTTTTCAATCGATCGATTTACGCGATTTTGTTAGAGTTAAAATTGATCCTAATGATAAAACTAGATGCTTCTTAGGTTCTTGGATACATGGGCTTGTCGAAATGAGAAATAATCAATTGTACAAAGTTTATAATGACGAAAACTCCACATTGCAGAAAGTACCTTCTGTTGATTATATCAGAATTGGAGGATTAGATTTTGATTCCGATGGAAATCTTTGGGTTGCAAATTCACTTACTGCCCCTCAATTTCATGTTATGACAACTGATGGTAATTGGCATAGTTTTGATTATTCATCGCTGCTTGGTGGAAAGAATATCGGTAGGATTATTGTAACAAAAAATAATCATAAATGGGCGATTTTGCCGCAAGGTAGTGGACTGTTTGCATTTGATGATAATAAAACGATAGATTATAAAAATGATGATAGATTTCGCCAATTTAGTGTAATAAATGAAGATGGAGAGATTGTTAGTAATGATGTTTATTCTATAGCCGAAGATAAAGATGGGAATATATGGGTTGGAACAAATAAAGGTGTTGTAGTGTATTATAATCCTGAAGATGTTTTTGAATCCGGTGCCTACCAAGGACGGCAGGTTAAAATACCACGAGATGACGGTACCGATAATGCTGATATCCTTCTTGCAAACGAAATTGTAAGCGCAATTTATGTTGACGGGGCAAATAAAAAATGGTTTGGAACTCAAACAGGGGGTGTGTATTACACAAGTGAAGATGGACTTAAAGAAATTTACCACTTTACCACCGAGAATAGTCCATTATTAGATAATAATATTATTTCTATTTCTATTATTCCCGAAACTGGAGAGGTGTTTTTTGGTACTGCTAGAGGTATGATATCTTATCGAAATACTGCGACAGAGGCATCGGATGACTATGTTGGAGTTTATGCGTTTCCTAATCCTGTAAAACCTGATTACACTGGACCTATTACTGTTTCTGGCCTAGTGGCAGGTTCATATGTCAAAATTACTGATATATCAGGAAACCTAGTATTTGAAACTCGTTCCGAAGGCGGTTCTGCCGTTTGGTATGGTAAAGATTTGAATGGTAATAAAGTGCATACAGGTGTTTATTTGGTGTTTTCTTCTAACGAAACAGGTTCAAAAACTGATATTACTAAAATCTTATTCATTAATTGAGGAAATGAATATCAAAACCGAAGCTATTGTTCTCAGTAAAATAAAATACAGCGACTCATCGTATATTGTGAATTTGTTTACTAAAGAAGCTGGCAGAATTGCAGCTTTTGTGAGAATATCTAATTCAAAGTCAAAAGATAAAATCAAACCTTCTTTGTTCTTTCCACTAAATATTGTTGAAACAGAGTTAAATTTAAAATCAACACGTAATATTCAGACATTAAAATATTGTAATTATGTAGAAAATATGAATAATATTTGTATGGATGTTTACAAAGCCTCTGTTGCTCAGTTTATTGCGGAGATTATTGTTAAAACATTAAAAGATGAACAACCAGACACAAACTTTTATAATTATTTTAGGACACTTATCGTTAATCTTAATAAGCAAGCCGGTTTAACTCAAAACATCCATCTTTTTTTCTTAAAGGAATATGCAAAATTCTTGGGATTTCAAATAACAAATAATCATTCTGAATTAACTCCTTTTTTTAATTTACGCGAAGGAATGTTTTTGCCTGTTTCTACAACTGAAGAAGAATCGCTTGATATTAAATTAAGCTCTGCTTTGTCTGAATTACTTTCAATTAGCATTTCTTCCTTATGTCAATTTAATGTCAATTATGCGGTAAGAAAAAAACTCTTGTTAAGTTTAATCCTTTATTATAGTTTACATATTGAAAATTTCCCTGAAATAAAATCTCTTAAAGTACTCAACGAGGTTTTTACAGCATAGTTGTTTGTCAGTTCTGTTGTTCGATTGTCTTTTCGATTAGGCTCAGCGTGCAAATAGAAAATAGCAAGAGAGCAAAGGAAGTAATACCAATATGACATCAAAACACCCGATAAATTCCGTATCTTTTCCCGTTTTACTGCTCTTAAAATTTTAACCGTAACTGTTGCTATGCTGAAAATTTGAAGATTGTAAAACAAAAAAATATTTTAAATTTATTTCGGTCGTTTTGATATCAAATTGGTATAAGAACAGAGAAAATGATTAACCGTTTATATCCACCACCCCAATACAATTTTAAGCCCAAGGTGGTTTTGTGTTACTTTTTGTCCGCTATCATATCTAAAATATTTTCGTCCATATTGAAAATCAATAATAAGAGAAAAGTTTTCGTTAAACAAAAAATGGTATCCAGGTTCAAGAAATATAGATGTATTGCTGTGTAAATAATGTACATTTCGTTTGTATGCGACACCTGGTCCAATAAAAAATCCTTTAGAAATAAATTTGTGCCCATTACCAAAATCAAAATGATATGGAAGTGTGAGTTCTCCACCTACACTAATTATCGCAGAATTATAATTCCTAAATCCGTAGTTTACAAGCCCTAAAAGTCTAATGTCTAAATTATTTATTATCGCGGGAAATTGTATGGCAATTGGGCATATATTTAAATCAAATGCCCCACTCGGATAATCCTTGTTAAATGTAGCTGCTGGACTAATTCCCAACATAATCGGACGCCTTTCTTGGGCATTGCCAACGACACTTGCTAAGAGTAAGGCTATAATTAAAAACAAGTTTTTCATGTATCTACAAAATTAAATAATAATTTTACAATTCCAATCAATTCGGTGATCGGTAAATTACTTGCTAGCAAATCCTTACA
>JAQVPT010000170.1 GCA_028701945.1 Bacteroidales bacterium | reverse complement strand
ATGTCAAATACAACAATGTTCTGATCTTTATCATACCTTTTTTTAATTATTAACGAACTTTCTAATAGTTGTGATAAAAGATCTTTGTTTCCATATAAAGTTTCGTTGTAATATTGTAGTGTGCGTTTATTGTCAAGTGCGTTTCGAACCGAATTTTGGCTAAATTCCTTTGCAAATACTAATGTAACTGGACGATGTTTAGTAAATTTACTCATGCAAGTCGTTGAATGAATATCTGAGTTTGATAATATTGTTAAGTCTTTCTCAATTGCCCAATTCCATGCTTCGGGACAAAATCGGCTAAAATTTACCACTTCGATACCATGAATATATCCTTTATCATATAGCCGTGTATGTATGTCAAACCATTTAACTGTATCGGGTTGTTGAGCTTTCCAACATGGATGATTCCAAAAAATAAATGCTCCTTGATTATATGCTTCAGCAATTGCATCTTCAACATCTTCAACATCAAGTTTGTTGGCATCTTTAATAAATATTGCATTGATGTGACCTGGAGGCATACTGCGAGTAATTTCAGCTCCTTGTATAACCATCACACCATATTTGTCTCCTTCTTTTTTTGCTATTTCAAAAGATGAATTAAAGTCTCCTTTTAAAACATCCTCGTGAGGAGTGTATTCTATGTGGTCTGTAATAGCTATAACATCTAAGCCGTCCATAATTGCTTCGGTAACTCTGTAATCTGGCCAAACTTGCCCATCCGAAAATACTGTGTGTATATGGAAATCACACTTTAATGTTTGATAGCCTTTTATATCTGGAAAGTACAAGTCCGATGACTGACGGTGATACTGAGCCGAAATACTGAATGAAAGTATTAGTGCAATTGCAATTAACAGGTGTTTTTTAATTGTTCTCATCAGTTTTTTTTGCAAAATTAACTAAAATATTGATTTTTGAAATTTAAAGATAGTTTAAATCTTTGTTGTAGCAGAATAGCATTAACTTAAACAATTTCACTTAATCTTTGTTATTAATACAAATTATAAATACAAAAAACTATGTTCAAAGAATACGACCCAATTAAAAAAAATATGTTTCAGGTAATGGACAATGACGGCAAAATTATTAACAAGAAGTTTATGCCAGATATTGATAATGCTGAAATATTAGAATCATATAAAAACATGTTGTTTGCACGAACAGCAGATAATATGACTGTGAGCTATCAAAGGCAAGGACGAATATTTACTTATCCACCAAATTATGGACAAGAAGCGATAAGTGGTGCTGTTGCGAGGATTATGAGAGATGAAGATTGGTTAGTCCCCGCTTTTAGAGAACTGGGTGCTTATCTTGCAAAAGGAGCTACTTTAAAAGAAATTTTTCTGTATTTTATGGGTTATGAAGAAGGCGTAAATTTTAAAAATGCTAAGAATTTTGTTCCCTATGCTGTTCCAATTGCATCGCAGTTATTGCATGCTGTCGGTATTGGTTATGAGATAAAATACAATAAAAAAGATCAGGTCGTTTACACTTTTGTTGGCGATGGAGGTACCTCTGAGGGTGATTTTCATGAAGCTTTAAACTTTGCAGGAGTGTGGAAAGCTCCAGTAGTTTTTATTGTGCAAAATAATCAATATGGAATATCAACTCCTTTCAGAATGCAAACCGCTTCTGATGGAGTAGCGATTAAGTCGTATGCTTACGGAATAAAAGGAATTCAGGTTGATGGAAACGATTTTTTTGCAATGTATAAAGCAGTAAAAGAATCTGCCGAGTATGCTAAAGCTGGTAATGGACCTGTCTTAATTGAAGCAGTAACTTATCGAAAAGGAGCACATACAACTTCCGACGATCCTTCAAAATATAGAACAAAAGAAGAAGAAGATGAGTGGGATGTAAAAGACCCATTAAAAAGGCTAAAATCCTATTTAAAATCGCAAAAGCTTTTCACAGATAAGGATGAAGAAACCTTAATTGAGGATTACAAAAAAGAAATAGACAGGCAGTTTATTGAAGCTGAAAACTTTGGAGCATATCCATTAGAGGATATATTTAAATATACTTATGGCGATATGCCAGATGACCTTAAACAACAAATGGTAGAGCACGAGAAATTTCTTAAATGGAAAGAATTATCTCTAAAAACCAATGTTTAATATTAAAACAAATAAGAAATGAAAAAAGTAATGAATATGGTAAATGCGATTAACGACGCATTAGATATAAAACTCAGAGAAGATAAAAATGTAATCGTTTACGGTGAAGATGTTGGAGTTGAAGGAGGCGTTTTTCGTGTAACCGAAGGATTGCAAAAAAAATATGGAGTTGAACGTGTTTTTGATTCCCCATTAGCAGAATCTGCAATTGCTGGTACTGCAGTTGGTATGTCGATAGCAGGATTAAAACCTGTAATTGAAATGCAATTTTCAGGATTTGCAAATCCAGCTTTTAATCAAATTGTTAGCCACGTTTCGAGAATGAGAAACAGGAGTAGAGGGAAATATACCTCTGACATGGTAATTAGAATGCCTTATGGTGGAGGAATTAATGCCTTAGAGCATCACTCCGAAAGTATCGAAGCAATTTGGGCTCATATACCTGGACTTAAAGTTGTGATTCCATCAACTCCTCATGATGCTAAAGGTTTGATGATTGCTGCAATTGAATCGCCAGACCCAGTGTTCTTTATGGAGCCTAAAAGGATTTATAGAGCCATAAAACAAGAAGTTGATGAAGGTAAATTTTCAATTCCAATTGGTAAAGCAAAAGTTCTTCAAAAAGGAACAGATATAACTGTAGTTGCTTATGGTGCAATGATACGGGAGGTACAAAAAGCTGCTGTCCGTGCTAAAAAAGATAATATTTCTGTTGAAATTATCGATTTACGTACGATTTATCCAATTGACAGAGAAACAATTGCAGAATCTGTTAAAAAGACTGGTAGATTATTGACGGTACATGAGGCGATAAAGACTTTTGGCGTTGCCGCTGAGGTTTCGAGTATTGCAATTGAAGAAGCTTTTCTTCATCTTGAAGCACCGCCTATGAGATTGACAGGTTATGATGTGATTGTTCCGTTACCAAAGGGTGAACATCATTTTATGATAAGCCCCGAGAGAATTTATTATGAGATTTTAAGAACAGTAAAATACTAAAAACACTAAAGATGAGATATATATTTAATTTTCCTGATATTGGCGAAGGACTAGACGAGGGAACTATACTCGAATGGTATGTCAAAAAGGGACAAGCAGTAAAAGTTGGAGATGCAATTGTTAAAATGGAAACTGATAAAGTTGTTGCCGATATTCCTTCGCCTAGAGAAGGTACGATTGTCGCACTTTATGGTAAACAAGGCGAAACAATAAATGTTGGAAATCCACTTGCCGAAATTGAAATTGAAGGAGTACATGGTAAAGATGCCCAAGAACTTGTAACCGAAGAAGCAAATAAAACTGAGGCTGTTGAAGAAGAAGGTGCTGGAGTAGTGGGAACACTCGAAATTGCTGGAAATAATGCTTTTATGCCTGCTTCTGATGAAGGAATGTCCGAGACTGATAAAACCCAAGTAGCAAGCACTAAGAAAAAAGCTCTCGCTACACCAGTTGCAAGAGCAATTGCTAAAGATTTGGGCGTTGATATAAATCAGGTTACTGGAACAGGTCCTGGTGGCAGAGTGATGAAAGATGATATCAAAAAATTCAAATCACAAGAATCTTATGCTGCTCCAAAAGAAAAAGCAAAATCGACTGAAAATGATTTAGTTGAAGTCGAAAAAATGTCGCAAATTCGTAAAACAATTGCCAAAAACATGATACAGTCAAAGCATAATGCGGCGCACATGACTGTTTTTGACGATGTCGAAATTACGGAATTAATAAGATTACGGAATAAATTTAAACAAAAATATGCAGCCGAAGATCTGAAATTGAATTATTTACCTTTTATCTTAAAAGCAACTGCTTTAGCTTTGAAAAACTATAAATCCATGAATTCAGAAATGGATATGGAAAATGGTAATATGATTTATAAAAAATATTATAATATCGGAATTGCAGTTGATACTGATGATGGATTGATTGTGCCAGTAATTAAAAATGTAGATAAAAAATCTATAAAAGAATTAGCAGCAGAAATTGCTTTAATAAGCGAAAAAGCTAGAGACCGTAAAATTGGATTAGAGGATATGAAAGACGGAACATTTACTATTACAAGTTATGGGTCTATTGGAGGTAAATATGCTGTTCCAGTTATAAATTATCCGCAAGCAGGTGTTTTAGGAATTGGTAGAATTTATGAAACTCCAGTAATTAAAGACGGTGAAGTAAAAGTTGGCAATAATTTACCTTTATCTTTATCTGTCGATCACAGAATTGTAGATGGTGGCGATGTAACAAGATTTCTTAACGATATAATGCTTTATCTTGGTGAACCGATAGCAATGTTGATGTAAGGAGTGCTTTAAACTACAAATTGCGTTAATTGATTAATAACTAATAACAAATAAATAAAACTATGAATTACGATGTTATAATAATAGGAGCAGGACCTGCAGGATACGTTTCAGCAATTAGAGCCGGACAACTCGGACTTAAAACACTAATAATCGAAAAAGAAAAAGTTGGAGGAATGTGCCTCACTTGGGGTTGTATTCCTACTAAATCTTTAATCGAAAGTGCAAAATTGTTTAAAAAAGCGGGCGACTTAAAGAGATATGGTATTGACGGTGTCGATAAGAAACAACTGAGTTTTAATTGGTCCAATGCGGTTAGAAAAGCTCTTGCAGTATCATCAAAGCTTGCAATGGGCGTAGAGTTCTTGCTAAAGAAAAATGGTGTGGAAACCATTGAGGGGGTCGCAGTTATCAATTCTGAAAATAGTGTTACTGTAAATAATCGTAATATTACTGCGAAAAATATTATTATTGCTACTGGGTCTTATCCTGCAAAGGGCGAAGATGATGAAATAGGTATAAGAGAGCTTTATAAACTTGAAACTTTGCCAGAGAAAATAGTCTTTATTGGGCATGGTGCAGTTACTGTTGAAATGGCTCAAATGACTGCTTTGGTTGGTGCTGAGGTTTATATTTATACTTCTGAAGAACAGCTTATACCCGGTTTAGATGAGTACATAAATGATTATATAAAAAAGATAATTAAAAAGGATAAGATTAAAATTATTTCTGACCCAAGCGAAATTCCAGATGGTGCAGTAAAAGTAAATACAAGGTTGCGTAAAGCTATTTTACCAGAATCTAAAATAGAAATAAAACTTACTGAAAGAGGTTATATTGAGACTAATGAAAAACTTGTAAGCTCAGTGCCAAGTATTTATGCAATTGGTGATGTTACTGGAAAATCTTTTTACGCTCATGCTGCGTCTGCTCATGGACTGTTTGTTGTAAATTCAATAAAAGGCGTAGATGCTGTTCTTGATATTAAAAAATATCCGATAAATGTATATACTTATCCCGAAATTGCTCAGTTAGGTATGACTGAGAAAAACTTAAAAGAAGAAGGCTTTGAATACAAGGTTAGTAGTTTTCCGCTAAGTGCAAATGGTAAGGCCTTAATAAGTGGCGATACAGAAGGAGAAGTCCGGTTGTTGTCAGAACCTATTTACGGAGAAGTTATGGGTGTACAAATTATTGCTGAAAATGCAACAGATATGATTGGTGAAGCTTCGGCGTATATGTCGATGGAAGCAACAATATATGATGTAGCCTCAACGGTTCATGCTCATCCAACAGTTTCCGAAATATTTATGGAGGCAGGTTTTGAGGCTGTGGATAAAGCAATACATAAATAGGATAAATTCACGAATTTATCCTGCTTATGTATTGTAGAATTTACTGTCTTTTTTGATGTTTTTTACAGCGATGAAAAACATCAGAACTAATTATTTAATGTATTTTTCAAATGGTTTGACAAACTTTTCAATCATATCTTTTGCTCTTCTCTTAGCTTGTTTTACAAAATGCTTTAAATACGCTCTTGCCCATTCTTCTCGAATACCTTTGAAGTCTTGATTTAAAGAATTAACATGAAATTGGATTTGCATTGCAGCAGCCCAATTTATATATAATTCAGAAGGAATTGTGTTGAATAGTTTTCTATAATGAGCGTCTTTACATACTAATTTTTTGTCCTCTAACATCCAATCAATTTCTATATAATTAATGTCAAAAGTATCAAACTCGCTATTGTCTATCATTTTAGCACAAGTTTGAGCCAATTTGTATGCTGAAATTATATTTGGTGCTTGAGCAATTTTTGAGATGTTCCTTGTTTTTATGTCTATAATATCATAAAACCCATTATCGACAATAAGAATATCGGCTGTATCATTTTGTTTTTCTTCAAAAGGATTATTAATACTCCATTTATCTGTTGCGTTTTTACCTCGACTTAAAAGAAACATTAAAGTAGGTGAATTAAACAAAGCATTTCTTGCTTCAACACCAATTATATCAGTGTTCTTTGTAAATAAAAAGTTCAAATATTCATATTGTCTAAATACTTTATTCGGATATTCGTTTTTCAACAATTCATTAACGTGTTTATCAAAAGGCTCACCTGCTGCATGACCAGATAACGTTCCTGAAATAGGCTTAGAAACACTTGTCCCTTTTAATTTTTCAGTTATATTTTTATAATCTATTTTCTATATTTTTAATCCAATAATTTGTTAAAAAGCTTACTAATATTATTTCTATCGCCATCAAAATTGTTTTTTATATATTCCTTTGTCATTTCTACAATTTTGTTGTGTAAGTCGATTTCAATTTCATTATTCCAGTCAATTTTTCTAAATGGAATACTTGCAATAGGTCTTTCTGAAAATTCAACGATATTCCCTTTTACAACACCATTATGTAGTAACCATTGAAAAACGCGATAATTGTTTAAAAAAGACAAAATATAGAATATACTTTCTTTTGTCTTTTCTTTTTTAAATATTGCTGTTACATCTTGCGTAGGGAAAAGTTCTGTCCCTGCATAAGCAAAGCGAAAATAATCTTTGTTTGAAATTCTTTCTTTACAAGGAACAAAGATGCGGTCTTTATTGCTCTTAAAAAGATTGAAGTTTCGTAAAAAAACCCATTTCCAATAGGGGATTGCTGTATTATATTGATACCTTTTTTCCAATTTAATTTTAAATTTGATTAATTGGTTGTAATAATTTGGAAAATCATTTACGATAATCTGCTCATCATTAATATCATTGAGAAAAATATAATTTGTGATATTCTTGTAAGTATAAGGTTTTAAATCCTTTGCTTTAACTACTTTTAATTGATTTTGTTTTTCGTTTTCTGTAAGTTCTTCGCCATTTAATTGGAATGCTTTATCTAAGCCGCTTACAAGTCCGTTTCCAATATCACAAATATCTCCAATGCTTACATATTTTGTTTCTGACGAAAAAAGTGTTTGTTCAGATAAACCATTTACTTTGCATTTATTTTCAAAATATGTCATTTCTTTTTTTACATCATTTGATGTAAGTAACCAATTCTCATTTTCTTTAAACTGCGTAATTTCGATATATTCAGCAAATTCAACTTCTTTTTTTTCTTTGAGATTCTTTAAAATCGAAGAAGTTAATTTTTTATTCCCATAATATTTTGTAAGATTAAGAAATGTTTTTTTAATCTTAGATTTAACAAATTTAAAGATAATAATTGATACAGTAACATCATTAAATATAGGGGTTTCATTGAAATGATATATTTCTTCAAAATAACCATGTTGCAACAT
>JAQVPT010000006.1 GCA_028701945.1 Bacteroidales bacterium | reverse complement strand
AAAAGATTTTATTAATTCCGGTATTAAGCCACCATCTCATTGGAATACGGAAAATGTAGCCAGTCGAATTTATGAATTGATTGAAAATCTTAAAGATATTAAAGATGCAGATAGAATTAGTCAAAGCTTGAAAAACTGTCAAGATAGTTTGACTAAACTGCAAGAACGGATAGCTAAATTAAATATAAAGCGTGAAGAATGGATAGATAAGTTACAAGCGGCTCCTGGGTTTCCTGAAAATAACTCCAATGACTTTAGTAGTTTGTATTGGTTTTTGATACAAGTAAAAAGATGGCAAGATGCTCACATTGAAAGAGAATCATCAGAAGCTAAAAGAAAAGAGTTAAAAAAACAATACGAAAATGAATTAGAGAAAACTAATGTCTTGTTTGAAAAATCGAATTTTATTGCTGCAAGTGATGTAATTGAAGGGAAAGCTAGTTTTAAAGAGCTGAGAACTCAGGAAAATTCGCGAAAGGAGCAAATTCGGTTAATTGATCAAAGAAATGAACAAATTAAAGAGCAAAACAATTTGATAAGTGAAGCTAAAGAAAAATTATCAAATATCTATCAAACCTTAAAAATAAGTGAGAACGACAAAGAAAGTGTACAAGATTTGGTAAGTCGATTAGGTAATTACAAACTATTATATCAAGATCATCATACTGCTAAACGAACCATTTTGGAAAAGGAAAGGTTTTTACGTGAACATTCATTATATAATGAATATGAAGAAGAAACTAGAGCCCTAAGTGTTGATCAGGCGAAAGATGAGGCAAGTAAAAATAAGGAAATTGCTAATCAACTGGAAAATATTCAAGAACAAATCACAAGTATTGAAATTAGAATTCAGGAGAGAAAAAAAGGACACGAATTGGAGGATGTATTGAGTGATAAGGAAAATGCATTAGAGCGACTTAATCAACTATATGAAAGTAATTTGTCGTCTGCTGCTGGAGACCTTATAATCAATCAATTAAAAAAGGAAACACGAAATCAAAACCGCCCTTTAGTTTTTAAACGAGCAAATGAAATTCTAAATAAGATTACAAATGGGCGTTATGAGCTTTTGTTAGGTGAAGACGGCGAGCCGAATTTTAAGGCTTATGATACGGTTTTGAGACTTGGTCAGAACTTATCAGAATTATCAACAGGCACACGAGTCCAGCTTTTGCTTTCAATCCGATTGGCTTATGTTGAAACTGTAGAATCGTCAATTAAATTACCTTTGTTGGCTGATGAACTATTGGCAAATAGCGATGATGAACGTGCGAAAGCTATTATTGAAGCATTAATCGAAATTAGTAGGGAAGGGCGACAGGTATTTTATTTTACTGCTCAGGCGGATGAGGTTAGCAAGTGGTTGGCTTATTTGTTAGAGGAAAAAGACATTGAGCACAAAATTATCCAATTAGATGGTGCTTCAAATAAACCGTATGATTATACTGAGTTTAAACCAGATTTTGATGATTTTACCTTAGTTCACGCATTACCTGAGCCTAAAGGGAAAAGTCATAAGGAATATGGAAAGATGATTTCCAATCTACCATTTAATTCTCTGATACAAAATAGGAGTGAGCTACCTCTTTGGTATTTAATTGAAGATGTTAATTTATTATATGCATGCCTTAAAAGAGGAATAAAAACCTGGGGACAATTAGAAAGTTATTATAGCAATAATGGTAAAATTCAAAATTTTGATGAGGCAGATTATAACCAGCTACATCATAAAATTGAGCTTTTAAATAGGTTTCAAGAATTGTATCAAAAGGGGCGTTCTCGTCAAATAGATAGAGATGTTTTAGAATCTTCAGGTGCCGTTTCTGGTGCTTTTGTTGATAAAGTTGTGGAGAAGTTAGATGAATTAAATCGTGAGCCTAAGCAATTGATTCAAGCATTAAGAGATGGATACGTACCCGGTTTTAGAAAAAACAAGGCAGATGAATTGGAGCAATATTTAATAGCAGAAGCTTATATTGATAGTCAAGAGGTAATGGAATTAGACGATATAATAATTAATATGCATGCTTTAATATCAAATTTTAAAATGGAAATTCAGGAAGCAGAAGATTTTATTATTAGAATTTTGAAGAGTGTTGATGTTTAATGAATAAGAATGATTTTAGTGGTTGAGTAAAAATTTACTGCACGATTTTATAAAGACTTAGATAAACTACCTACACAATCTGTTAAAAATGATGTTGCTGATACAATTGAAAATGTAGAAACTTCTCTAAATATTAACCAGATAAACAATATTAAAAAACTTACTGGCTATTCTTTCTCTTATCGTATCCGTATCGGAAGTTACCGTATTGGTGTATTTATTGAGGAAGGAGTTGTTGAATTTGCTAGAGTTGCACACCGTAAAGACATATATAAACTATTCCCGTAATAAAGCCTCAGTTCTCTACATTTTATTTATCTTGCCTTATTAATTTTCTAATTTGCTCAAAACTCTCGGATGTATCTTTGTGAGTGTATTTTTCTGTAACCGACAAACTACTACGATTCGCTTGACCATGTACATATACCGGATTTATTCTATCCACCATCATGTTTGTTATATCGGTATTTTTGTTTGAAGATAGAAGGATAAAAACCGCTAATATTGTTAATGATTTTTTGGCGTGAGTCTTTGCTGTAACAATTTCTAAAGCTTTGGAGAAAATGTCTGCAAAGACCATGACAAAAATGATTGCCATTTACAAAGTTCTTTTAAAACAAATGTCTAAAAGGCACTAAAAAGGCTTCATTTATTTTTAAGAATAGAGGTCTATTTTTCCATTTAACATAATCGAAGGGTTTACAGTCTTTTAATGTTTCGTCTAAATGTAATTTTATCAAATTTACAATTACACCTTGCTCACCAGCAATATTTATCTCGTGCATGAATTTCATGCTGCGATAGTCAAAATTACTTGAACCTGTAATAAAGTATTTATTATCCACCAGAAAAACCTTAGCGTGCAAATTATCAAGTGTATAGAACAGAATAGAGATATTCATATTATAATATTTTCCAAAATATCGATTTCGCAAAATATCAAAAAGCATCAAATCAGAATGCCTCGGCATTATAATTTTAACCTTCACTCCTCTTTCTGCGGCTTCGTAAATGCTTTTACGCAGAATACTTCCGGGAAGAAAATATGGAGTTTCTATAATTATTTCTTTCTTCGCAGCATTAATAGTATCTATAAATGCTTGTCTAACAGGCTGCTTACGTGTCCCAGGAACATCCCTAATTATGCTTAATTGTTCATAAAATATTGTTTTTGTGCTAATACGTTTATTCTGGTAAACTTTATTAGACGTCCTAAAATCTTCCTCAATAATTTTAATAAATTCCGCAGCTATACCGCCAGTTAAACGAATAGTACACTCACGCCAATTTAGACAATATGTTGTGATGTTTGACGAGCCAATATATGAAATATTACCGTCAATAATTAGCAACTTACGATGATTACGTCGATGATTTCGTGAAACAATATCAAAACTAAATTTTATTTTTTGGAAAAATTTTACTTCAGCTCCTAAATCAATCATTTCTCTAAAAAAGGACTCATTTACACCAGTTCCCCACGAGTCTATAAGCACCACAATCTTAACACCTTCTTTTACCTTTCTGTTCAATGCTGTTCTAAATCGCTTTCCAATATAGTCATTTGCAAATCGATAAGTTTGTAAATAAATGCTTTTTTGTGCTGTCATAATATCATCTATCATTGAGGAAAACATGCTCAACGGGTCATCATAAAGTTGATATTTAGGCGGGGCATTCATTTATAACAAAATATTATTTACAAATATACGAAAATCTTTGTGATTAAATGCTTGTTGTATTAATGACGTCAGGGCAACGCATAAGATTTATTATTCAGTTATCTCTATTGCTAAGGCATTGTAAAACAATAACTACTCGTTTTTAACTTGTTCTTTTGCTTTTTATCTTCTTTCCTAAATCATTGTATAAACGTGGCTATACGCAGATTTATTAAATTGCTAAAAAACAAAATGACTTCGTTAAATTCCAAGCATTTATTATTTTACAAAGCCTAAGAAACCTGTGCTGCAAAAATAAATTTACAAAAAGGTAAATAATAGTTTACCTTTGTATTAAAATTTTAATGCATGAAATGTTCAGAATTATTCCGAATATTAAAACAAGATGGTTGGTATCCAGTTTCACAAAAAGGTTCACATGTAAAATTAAAGCATGATTAAAAAAGCGGAATAATTATATTCCCCAACTATGGTAGTCAAGAAGTTGGAAAAGGTTTGGAAAAGAAAATTCTGAAAGATGCAAATATTACACTTTAAATTTAGCATTATGAAAACACTTAATAAAAACATCAAAATAATAGTTGAAAAAACGGAAACTGGTTTTTCTGCATATTCAGAAGATTATCCCATTTTTACGACAGGCAGAACTGCTCCTGAATTATTAAAAAACGCATTTGAAGCATCACAACTTTATTTTGAAGATCAATTTAAAATTTTGCATCAAAATTTAAAATTTGAAATTGACTTTGCCCAATTCTTTCAGTATTACAAAGTTCTTAACTCAAAATTTTTAGCAGAAAAAATTGGAATGAATCCAACATTATTGTCACAATATGTGCAAGGACACAAAAAGCCATCAGAAGACCAAACAGAAAGGATACTTACTGGGATTCATCAAATTGGACAAGAACTATCAGAAATAAACTTGATATACAGAAGATAAAGCACACACGATAAGAAACACCTATATATAATGCAGAGTTTTGCCAGAACTTTTAAGATTACCGATACTACAATACTTATTATTCCAAAATATAGATACGTTAAACTGATGAAAATCTAAAAGTAGATTATAAAAAAATAATAGTTGAAATATATTGTGTGGCAGACATGTTATAGTTTTAAAAATCATGCGATATAATAAGAGATACCGAAACTAAATTTCCTAATTACAATCTTACGCTAAAGTATAAAATGGTATCATCATAAATCCGTTTGGGTCAGTTGTTCTGAAAATAGGTGCAAAAGAAGCGGGCTATATTACAAAATTCTATGACGGCTTAGTATAATTTACAACAGTTAAAAACAGCAAAGGAATAAGTCAAAATGACTGATTTTCACTCCCATTGGTTATTTCTGCAGGTTTGACTACAATCAATACAAAGGCTCAATGCATCCCTCCGCTTAGTTCAACAAGTTCACCAAATCTCAATACAATGCTTGAGAGATTAGCTTCGATAATTACTCCGTAATATGTTGTTGTTTGAAAACCCCCTAGCGCCCTAAAACAATAAAAGCGTGAATAATTCCAGGAAAACCGAATAAACAAGTCCACAAAAGATTATACAAAGTTGGCATAGTCCAATTAGAGTAAATTCCTACGGCTAATGGTGGGATAAGAACAGCGAGAACATATAATCCTACAGATGCTTGCCCCGTAGCTTCTGCCATTTTAACGTCTTTTATAGCCAATTTTATGAGTCTAATTTTCTGAAAAGCTGACAATTGATCCATTTCAACCTTCAACACTTCAGCATCAAACGTTTCCATTTCACCTGCAAAAACCATTACTGATTCGGCAGTCTTTTTTTCACTGTTTTCAGCTTTATCAGCAGCATAAATCTGTGTACTTAATGCTAAAGCAACAAATAAAATTGTTACAATTTTTAATGATTTCATAATAATCTGTGTAAATACTTCCCTACTCATAAGGCTTTTCGGTATCGCCCCGTTTTTTTAAGTGATTTCTGGACTCCACTTTTTTATTTTAACAGTAATATATTATTTTCCAAATATACAAAACTTTTATTTAGTTAAAAAAACTTATTCCTATTCAGGGCAAATCATTATTAGATACTTTTATACTATTTAAAACTTAAAATAACAAAGTTCATCTTACCTAGTGTCTGTCAATAAAGTCAAGTGTCTGAGCCATAATGTTCGAGTTCAATGCTTGCGAAGTATTGATAACCAGGAGTTTACTTATGTAAATGCGATGTACTGAGCACAGTCGAAGTAACTGATTGCCAATACAAGCGTAACGCAGAAATCGGACATTACAGACGGACACTACCTAATTTGTCAGTGAACTTTAACCCAAAATAGCACTGAGATTTAAAATATTTAAAAGCTCTGTTACATTTTCGATTTCTTGATACTGATCAGCGAATCCTTCATTATTTGCAGTTTCGTGCTCCCAAGTGGTATGATATGGAATATGTATCGCTTGCCCACCAATATAAATAACAGGAAGTATGTCAGATTTAAGCGAGTTTCCTACCATTAAGAATTCTTCGCTTTTTATGTCTAGCCGTTTAATCAGTTTCAGATATTCTACTTCTGTTTTGTCGTGCATAACTTCGATATGATGAAAATAATGTTTTAAACCAGAATTACTTAATTTTCGATTTTGGTCTAACAAGTCGCCTTTTGTTGCCACGATTAAAATATAATTATCCTTCAATGCGTTTAAAACTTCATCAATATTGCCAAGTAACTCAATCGGTAATTCTAATAATCTCTTACCGATATTTATTATTTTTTCAATTATTTCTGTTGAAATTGTTTTATCACAAATGCGTAAAGCTGTCTCAATCATTGATAACACAAAGCCTTTAATTCCATAACCATATTTCTCTAAATTGACCATTTCTGTTTTATACAATTCCGCTGAAATATCAATTTCGGGCAAACAGTTATCAAATAAACTACAAAATGTTTTTTCTGCCTCTCGATAATAAGGCTCATTTATCCAAAGAGTGTCGTCTGCATCGAAGGCTATTACTTTAATTTTATCCATTAGTTTAAAATATTTACTGTGTTTTACAAAGGGTAAAAGATATAATTATTTTTCAAAAATAGATAATAAACTGATAATTCGCACTGATTATTATTCTCTTATTCTTTTATAAACTTCCTAACCTCAATTTTTGTCGGACTTTTAACTTTTAACAAGTATAGCCCTTTTGGTAAATTAGCAATATTTATTTCTGTTTCGTTAGATTGTAAATTTAAACTTTGACACAATTGCCCTTGAATATTAAATATTTCGACAATGGTATTTTCAAAATTAGATAGACTTAAAAAGATTAAATCAGTTGCAGGATTCGGATAAATAGCAATACTATTATCATCTTTTACGCTTACAACATCGGTAGTAAAAGATATAAAACTTGCTTCGTAACGATGTAATCCATAAAATTTTAAGAAACTATTCTGATACGAATACAGTTCTAATTCCGAAGCACCAGGCTGCCATGTGCCACTTTGCCATTCCTCAAACATCCCTGTTACAGAATTTCCATTATCGTCGTAAGTGTAAGCAATTCTATTATAATACACCAATTCATTACTTTGCCATTGCTCACACAACTCAGCCAACCTATTCCCGATGTCATCATAAGTGCAAGTATATATGACAGAATTCATCCACTCATTACTTAATGCGTTCGCAACTAAAAGAGTTAATATATTTCCATTATCATCGTAAGTATAGGTATATCTTTGATAATTATTCCATTCATTAATTTGCCAAAGCGCATGTATATAAGTCGCAACATTTCCTCTATCATCGTACGTATAAGTATCTCTATAATAATTCCTCCAGTTGTTGCTTTCCGATTGTTCTGCTAAAATAGTCAAGATGTTTTCGTTGTCATCGTAGGTGTGAGTATGTCTATAATCATTTACCCATACGCCACTTTCCCACTTTTCAATTAACCTAGTCAACATATTTCCGTTGCCATCGTAGATATGGGTATGTCTGCGTTCATTCGCCCATGCACCGTTTAGCCAACGCTTAAACAAATAACTCAACTCATTTCCGTTGTCATCGTAAGTGAAAGTTGCTTTAAAAGAATTCATCCATGCACCGTTTTGCCATAGCTCAGATAAATTAGTCAACATATTTCCATTATTATCATAAGTGTAAGTATATCTCTGATAATTCTCCCATGTGCCACTTTCCCATTGTTCTTCTAACATAGTCAAACTATATCCGTTACCATCGTAAGTATAAGTATATCTTTTTTCTAAATTAGTTATATTGTAAATTATAATGGTATCAGGTTTCCATACCAAGCCCTTTTCACCAGTTTTAAATGGTGTTTGATTATTGAAACCGGATAAGTTTTTGTGTTGATTATTCACTCTGTGCAAAGCTTCTTTATTCTTTTGTAAAGGTAAGACTGCTCGCATATCTTGCGAAAAAACATTGCTCAATCCGACTAAGCCAGAAAGCAAGACAAAAAGTAAAATAGTTTTTTTCATAATATATTGGTTTTAAATATTGCTTATTTCACCCCAAATATACAAAAATATCATTAGCAAAACAATTTTTAGATCCATTTTAATGTGTGTGTGTGTGTCGAATTTTATAGATTTTTGGCTGATTTTCATTAATCAGATAGAAAAGGAAAAACATATTAAAATTACCTCAATTTTTAAAATTATTCTTTCACCAATATTTTATTAATTTGAGGGATCCAGACACTATTTAATAAAAACCACCAAACAATATTACTGGCTAATAGTTCTTCTCACCGATGTAGGTTACTAGAGGCTTTGCGTGATAATTATTTTTCTTCCAAAATCGCAAAAAGAAATCAATATCTTTCAAATATTCTTTTCCAACTCCTGCATTAAAAAACGGCAAATTATCCTTACAATTGTCAATACAATAATAAGCCAATTCTGCAGATATATCATCTGATACTAACACACGCATAATACTTTCTTCGGAATCGTCAGCATTAAAAAAAGGATTATTAGGTAGTGGGAAAGCACTATTTACATCAAAAGCAATTTCTAACCCACTTTTAGGATTGAAAAACGCTAAACTTGTTTCTGAAACGTCTGAAAAATCGACAACACCTTCTTCTGTTCCGAAAAACCCATCTTTCGTAGCCCGTTTTTTAGCTTTATTTATTTCTTTCTTCGACATTTTTAAAGAATTGTTAAAGACCTCAATATAATTTTTAACAAAGCTCTCAATTTTTTCTGCTGGCATAAATGCGATTTGCTTCCCATTATTACTAGCTAAAAAAGCATCTAATTCCATTTTAATAGTTTCTTCTGCTCGTGCGTCATCGTGATCTAAAAAGTTCACTGATGCTCTGGCATCCACGGAATTTTTTTGGTCTAAAATCAAATCAGGATTATATGGTTGATCAAAAGACATCCCAGAAAACCACCACTCATCTCTCCACTTAACAATACCAAGAAATAATATTGTATCCTCTTTTTTCAAAGAATCAGAATGATCGAAAGATATTTTTGTTAAATCAAATTTTTTACTTGATGCAATATGCTCAATAAACACATTGTCGTCATCCTGCCCCTTGTAAAAAAAGAAACCACTTATTCTTTGTGAAATATTTAAAATATCTTTACTAAGACCATGATTATTTCCTAATATCTCAGCAGCCCATTCTTTTCCCATTAAATTTAATAAGCGAGTGTGAGTTTTATTAACAGCATTATCTCTATTTTCATTTAAGAGAAACAATATCGTCTCATCAATAGCTTCAACATTAATTATCTCTAATTCCTGCTCACGTAAACTTAAATTAGTCTCTATGCAAAATAGATATGTTTGAAATAAAATTCTGTCAATAAAATTACGCACGACATAAAAATCACTTTCTTTCTCATCTATTTGATAAAATGATTTTAAATGCTCATTTACAGGAGCATCACCCCAATTTTTGTCAAACACATCCATTACTACTTCGGCAATTTCACTGATAAAATCGTTAAATGGTGCAATAAATTTATCTTGCTGAATCGTATTAAGAAAATACCAAATTAGAAAACTTACGTCCTGAAGGTTAATTTCTTCTTCATAATACTCATCTAAGACATAAAATGGAAGTTGCTTTTTGTACAAACGTTTATGTATTTTCACAAATGAGTTCCAAATATTTGTTTCGGATATTATATCTTCAAAGTATGAAGTTAAAAAACAAGATAAAACCTTAATATCTTTTTCATCCAAATAAGTTGATAAAACGAAGGACTGTTTATGATTTACAATCACTTTTTTGACATCATTACAAATTTTGAGGTAATAAGTGTCAGTTTTTGCTTGCTTGTCGTAAGGTTTTAATTCTAACCAGTCTTTTATATAAATTTTTTGCTCCATCTAAATTATTGTTTTAGTATTTTGTGTCGTCAGTTTACTGTTAATTTACATTTAATTAATTGCCACAAAAATACAAATATCTAATAATTTAGCGCACATATGCCAGCAAAAATAAAGCATTTTTGTAAAACTATTGGGTATTACATCATTCTGTGAAAAATTCGATATCTTCTCCCTTTGCTCTTGCTTCTAAAACCTTTTGTTGCAGCTCATCTGGCAATGTATCTATTGGTAACCCTTATTATTACTTTCAGTAAGGGGTTAGCTTCGCTGATTACTCCGTAATTCGACGTTCAGCACATTATTATTAGTTGGCTCATAAAAAACTCATTTTCAGAGAATTAGCAATAAATATAGGATTTTACAATTACCCAAATTTAACTACGTTGAGCTCGCAAGCTCGGTTTGGGTAAAGCTTGCAATTCTCTTCCATTATCCAGCACTTTTTTAACAAAAACAGCCAAACCAAAATATATTGATGACATTTTTTGATAATATTTGCAAAAAAAGCTCCACACCCAAAATTTTCAAGGTAATAGCCATACAAAGCCCCCAATCATCTAAAAACTTAAAAAAAGCTTAAGATTTTGCAACCATTAATAATTTCTCCTGTCTTTTAATTAACTTTACAGAATATTAATATTTTTTATGAAAAAATTACTACTTACACTCACATTAACATTTTTGTTTTTTCAAATTAATGCACAAGTTTTAAAGGGACACGAAGCCGCCGACATTGCAAATGGTGCAGATATAGTAAGAATCAATGATTTTACAAGCGTTCCAGACTTTATCCATTTTAACAATTCGACAGAATTAAGTGTCGAAAAAGCAATAAGTTACACACTAAATTTCTTTGATAACGAAGATTTATCTTTAGAATTAAAAAATATTCAAAATGATGCTGGCTCTGAACAAACTTACCGTTTTCATCAAACTTATAACGGGATTCCAGTTGAGTTTTCTGCATGGTTGATACATTTTGACGGTCAAAAGGTTTTTTCAATGAACGGAACGCTTTTAGAACAGATAGATGTTAATCGACAATTCGCAATAGACGAAGTCGCTGCTTTAGAAAAAGCTTTGGAATACTGTAATGCAGAATCGTATATGTGGGAACATGTGGGCGAGGAAAATTTGCTCAAAAAATTTAAAGGAGACAACACTGCAACATATTTTCCGACAGCCGAAAAAGTTATCGTTCCTACAAATGCCAAATTTAATAAAGAAACTACTTTTCGGACAGCTTATAAATTTGATATTTATTCAAAAAAACCTCATAATAGAAGAAACATCTACGTAGATGCAATTACTGGAGAAATTCTTTTTGAAATGTCTTTGCTCCATGTTTCTGATGAAATTGGTACAGCCCAAACAGTTTACAGCGGTGAGCGTTCAATCAACACCGAATACACTGGTAGTGAATACACATTAACAGACAATACCAGAGGAGATGGGGTCAAGACTTTAAATTGTCAAATGACAATAGACTACGAAGCAGCAATCGAGTTTACAGATGATGACAATTACTGGGACAATGTAAATCAATATTATGATGAATACGCAACAGATGCTCACTTCGCCACAATGTCAACTTATGATTATTACTTGAATGTTCATGAGCGAAGTAGTATTGATGGAGACGGACACCCATTATGGTCTTTTGTTCATTTCAATTTAATTGATTATGGTTTAGGCTCAAATACAAATGCTTTTTGGAACGGACGGTGGATGACTTATGGTGATGGGGATCCTGAAAACGGCACAACTCCTCTAACCACGGTCGATATTTGTGCACACGAAATTACTCACGGATTAACATCATACACTTGCAATTTGAATTACCAAGATGAGTCGGGGGCATTAAACGAAGCTTTTAGCGACATATTTGGTGCATCTGTTGAGTTTTATGCCGCTCCAGATTATGCCGACTGGACTGTTGGTGAAGATATTGGTTTTGCATTTAGATCCCTTGCCAATCCAAACGCTACAAATAAACCCGATACTTATGAAGGGACTTACTGGGTTTTTGGTTCCGAAGATAATGGCGGAGTTCATACAAACATGTCGCCTTTATGTTATTGGTATTACTTACTATGTGAAGGTGGCAGCGGAACAAATGACAATAACGATGTCTATTCCGTAAGTGCTATAGGAATTGATAAAGCTGAGAAAATTGCTTTTAGATTGCAAACAGTTTATCTCACTCCCAGTTCACAATATCACGACGCATGGTTTTATGCAATGCAGGCAACTACCGACCTGTATGGAGCCTGTTCTGATGAAGTCCAAGCTGTTGGAGACGGTTTTTGGGCAATTGGAGTTGCCGATGCTCCTTATGTGAATGAAGTTCATGCAGGATTTGTAGCAGGAATAACCGAAAACTGTAAACCACCTTTAGAAGTACAATTCAATAATCAAAGCTATAACGGAGACAATTTTCTCTGGGATTTTGGAGATGGAAGTACGTCAACCGAAATAAACCCAACACATATTTATACAGATTATGGATTCTATGATGTTGAACTACAGGTTGGTGGCAGCACATGCGGAGACGATTTGGTAATAAAAGATAATTTTGTCAGTATAGACCCTTCACTCCCATGCATAACATTTATGCCAAGTTCGGGAAATACATTAGTGGAAAATTGTAACGGAATAATTTATGACATAGGTGGACCCGATGCCAATTACTATTCCAATACTGATGCAAGTGTTACTATTTATGCACCTGGCTCATCTTCGATATTGCTTACAATTCATGAATTTGATATTGAACCAGGAGATGGTTCTGAATGTGATTACGACTATATTTCATTTTATAACGGAAGTTCAACCAGCTCAAGCCAAATCAATTCAACTAATTATTGCAACACAACAGGAAATCCAGGAACAATAAGCTCGACAGGCGAATATATAACTATTAGATTTCATTCTGATCCTGGCTTAAATCTCGCAGGTTTCAAAATCCAGTATGACTGCATCAATAACGAAATGCCTCCTACTCCCTATTTCTCTGCAAACAAAGAGAGTACATGCGATGGCGAAATTCAATTTACCGACAATTCGTTTAACTTTCCAACATCATGGAACTGGGAATTCGGAGATGGGAACACTAGCAATGAGCAAAACCCAAAACATTTTTACGAACAAAACGGAACTTACACCGTAAGCCTCACCGGTACAAACGAGTATGGCTCAAATACTCTCACCAAAACTGATTATATTATTGTTAATATGACCGAAACCCCTACCATTGGGAGTATTCAAGCATGTTCAGACACGCCTTTCGACATCGAAGTTGATTTACAAGGTGAAGCATATTGGTACATCAATACTCAAGACGAAACACCTGAACACATTGGTAATAACTGGAACCACTCTCTTATAAGTGAGCCTACAACATATTACCTGCGTGAAGTATTTGCTGGTGAAGAATTTAATATTGGTGCAACTAACAATACTTATGGTGGCGGATATTTTGGAAATCCTAATGCAATACATTACCTAATATTTGATACTTATACACCTTTTATACTCGAGTCAGTAGAAGTTAATGCTGACGGTGCTGGAAATAGAGCTATTGCACTTAGAAACAGCAGCCAACAAATAATTGAACAAAAAACTGTTTATTGTCCTGATGGTGTTTCGAGAATAGATATTAATTTTGATATTCCGGTTGGTGAAAACCTGCAATTAGTCGGATTAGGATCGCCAAACTTATTCAGAACAAATGTTAGCTCATTTTTAAACTACCCATATACAGTTGAAAATATTATTTCAATTAAAGAAAGTAGTGCTGGTACTGAACCAACCGATTATTATTACTACTTCTACGATTGGCAAATCAGCACTCCAACTTGCAAATCTCCTTTTGTAGAAATCAATCTAATTCCCGAAACATGTACAACAAATATCGCTGATAACATATTGGATAACATAAGCCTATCACCTAATCCTACAAACGATATTTTTAGAATTTATGGAATTGAGAATTTATCCGACATAAACATTAAAATCACTGATATCACTGGGAAAGTAGTTTATGAAAAGAATCTATCGAACGACAACATAGTTAATATAAGTAATTATTCGCCAGGAGTTTATTTTATATCTGTAAACTCTGACCTAGGAAATAAAACTTTGAAAATTATTAAAAACTAAAAAGATTCAGAATTATTGATAGCTTGAAAACATAATGTGTTCAATGTTTTGAAAAACCAAGTATTTCACAGAGAATTATCCGTTACTTAACGGTACAATCATATACTCAAAAAGTAAAAACATACCAATTTATTTGGCTATATAAAATATTTTTTTTTATTTTTGTAGTAATAAATCTAACCATACTAACTAAAAATGAAAAAAATGAAAAAGAATTTAATCATCCTAAGCCTACTTGTTTTTACTCTCACATTTGCATCATGTACCAACTACGGCACTAAACTAATGTTTGATGAAACAGAATTGTATTACACAAAAAACGTAACTGAAGACGAAGCAGATGATATTGGCAAATATCTTCAAGAAACCGGTTTTACAGAAGGAGACAAAAAAACTGTTCAGATAGCAAAAGATGGCGATACGTATCAATTCAGAATGGTTGTAAAAGAAAGTTTTGTAGATGATGACGACTATGAGCAAACTGCTTATGTATTCATCAATAACTTGTCAACTGATGTGTTAGAGAATAATCCCGTTGAGCTGCATATGTGCGATGAGAATCTTAAAACTCTAAAAGTTGTTAAAATGGATGATAATCAAGAAATAATTGAAGATGATTATGAAACTTTATCCTATGATGGTACAGAGATAGAGTATAATAACACAGTAAAATACAACGAAGTTAACGACCTTGGTAATTTCTTAATACAAACTGGTTTTACAGACGGTACTTTAAAAAGTATTATTCTTGTAAAAGACCAAAATACTTATGTTTTTAAAATGGTCGTTGATGAAACATCGTGGACAGATCAAGAATACCACAATTTAGCAAAAGAATATGCACAAGAAATGTCATCAACTATTTTTAATGACAAAAACGTAGAAATTCAACTTTGTAACGAATATTTTGAAGTCCAAACTAAAGTAAGGATGTAATATAAGATATATCCACAAGCTTTAGCTTAGGTGTAAAAGTACCATATAATAATAAATATCCAGGATGATGTTTTATAACTAAAATGGTATTACTTTTACAATCTTAGTTTTTATACATGATTAAGAATCTAAAAATAAAAGATATAGTTAATTGGGATAACTTAAAAGGATTAATAAAAATTTTGTTCCCCGGGTTACTAATCGTTATTGGCACATTTCCTGAAAACATCTGGACTTTTGATGTAGGAATTGACCCACCATTGGTTTGGGTTTTTAATAATCTCTTTTCAACTAATCTTTCAGACGGAATAAGTATTGTTTTTCCGCATGGACCGTTAGCTTTTTTCATGTATCCTTTACCAGAAAACATATTGCTGGTTACGATTGTAACTGCATTACTAAAAGTCGTTTTATTTTGGAATGTATTCACATTATTAAAAGAGAATAATAAAAGCACGCGACTTTTAATCTCATTTCTAATTTGTTATTTCATATCAATAATTGCTGGATTCAATCATTTAATTTTAGCAAACATCCTATTATTCAACTGCAATTACTTTGTAACACGAAACAAGCTTTTTAAATATCTATCTTTTGCATTATTTATTTTTGCTTTTTATGTAAAATCGTATGTCGCTATTCTGTCTGGGGCAATTACAGCCGTTTCGTTGATATACTTTCTAGTTGACGAAAGAGACTACAAACAATTCGCAATTAATGTCGGCATTTTGTTTTCAGGTTTACTTATGTTCTGGCTGCTTATGTTCGGAACCCTCAATGGTTTTTTTACATACCTTTATGGAATAATAAACCTTGCACAAGATAATTCCTCAGCTGCATCAATTTATCAGGATAACAACTGGTGGTTTATAGGGGGATATGTTTTATTTGTAATACTGGCTTTTGCAAATAAAGAAAAACGCTCTCTATTTTTTGGATTAATCGCATTCTTTTGTCTGTTTGCAGTATGGAAGCATGGAATGGCTCGCCAAGATGTATATCATGTAAATGGAATGACCTCATTTATTATGATTGCACTTCTGATTTTCAATATTTTTAGCCAGAAAAACAGATTTAAAAACATTATCTTTAGTGTTCTCGCAGTATTTGCAATATCTTACAACAATCAGAATGCACTTAATTATAGTGATTCTGAACAAACAATTTTAAAATCTAATAATTTCATTGAATTTATTGGGGAATATAAAAAACTTAAGACACAAAATGCTGAAATATCTGAAAATCTTATTGCAGCAAATAAATTACCTCCTGAGCTATTAAAAATTATCGGCGATGCTAAAACAGACATTTATCCTTGGGATTATTCAATAATTGCAGCAAATAAACTTAACTGGAAACCTAGAGTAGTTATTCAAAGTTATGCCGCTTATACAAGCTGGTTGGATAAACAAAACGCAGTACATTTTAGTTCTGAGAACGCTCCGGAATTTATTTTTTGGCATAATGGAGATAAATTATCAGGGTTAAATGGCGGGACAGTTAATAGCATAGATTCACGTTATTTACTAAACGACGAACCTCAAACACTAATTGAAATGATTCGTAATTACAAAACAATAAATCACGATGACACATCCATCCTTTTGCAAAGACGGAATACTCCGCTTAACATAAAATCATTTGTTTCAGAACATAAAACCACTACTTGGTGTAAATGGATTGACGTTCCCGAATATCAGGAAGGAACATTGCAAAGAGTAAAATTAGACTTCAAGAAAAGCATAAAACAGTCCTTAAAAAGTGCCTTTTTTAAAGATGAGCAATTCTGGATATTAATGGAATTAAATACAGGTGAGATTCATAAATACAGGATAGTTCCGAAAAATGCAACAGACGGACTATGGATAAATCCTTATGCTTTAGCACCTAACCAATCATTTAAAGTCAATAGAATTATGTTTATGGCATCAAACCAAAAAATACTTTCAAAAAATTTAAAGATATGTTGGGAACAAGTTTTATTTGATAAATCAGATGATTATTTTTCTTTATTTAATCCCAAAATGAACGAAAGTAGTCAAGCGTTGTACAACGAATTAAACAGTTTCGACAACCATTCAGAACTTAGTAGTAACTGGACAAATTTTGACAATACTAATTTTGGGAAACAATCTTTTACAGGGACTTCTTCTTTTGTATTAAAACCAACATCGTTTACGCCTTCATTTTCAATTCCAATTGATTCTTTACCAGAAGGATTGCTGCATATTTCGACTGGATGCTGGACTATTCCAGAAAACAATAAAAATACAAAAAATGTTGTTTTAGTGATTTCGATAGACTATCCAAATGGCAACAACATTTGGAATGGGGAAGCTTTTAAAAATCACATATTAAACCAAAATAATTGGAATTACATTAAAAATTACACAAGTTTTCACAACAAAAGAGATGGTGGAATTTTAAAAGTTTATGTATGGAATAATTCTAATCAGGACATAATAATTGATGATTTTGGAGTAAGCGTAAGAGGATTGTAAATCTATCGGTTTATCAGTTTATCGGTTCTAACTACTGAGTTTTTGGCGGGAATTTTGCCGCGCAGCAGCAAAATTCATGACAAAAACGAATAAATTCATGACAAAAACAAAAAAATTGTATTATCAAATCATAATGATTATATTACAAGTCTTAAAATGCTTATATTTTAATCATTATGTTTTTAAATTGCCACACATATTACAGTCTGCGACATGGTACAATCTCACCTACACAGCTTGCTAAACTTGCTTTTGAAAACGACTCTGACAGCATCATATTAACTGATGTTAACAACACATCTGGGATTCCCGAATTCTATTTAGCCTGTCGTAAAAGTGGAATAAAACCAATCGCTGGAGTTGACATCAGAGATAATTCTCATAAACAGCTTTTCGTACTAATTGCTCGCAACAATCACGGTCTGGCAGAAATAAACAAATATTTAAGCGAAATAAACCAAGGCAAACAAAAACAAGAAGAACTTCCCGAATTTAACAATGTCTATATTATTATACCTTTTGAGAATTTTGTTGCAAATCAAGTAAAAGAAAATGAATTTATCGGAGTTAAACCAAGCGATGTAAAAAAACTTTTAAGTTCCCGATTGACAAAATTTCAATCAAAAATGGTAATTCTTTACTCTGTAAGTTTTAGAACAATTAAAGATTATGAGTTATTTATGAACTTACGAGCCATTAATAATAATTCTTTAATCTCGAAACTACCAGCAGTTCTTCACGCCTCATCGACAGATATTTTTATTCACCCATCCTACGTACGGAAAATATACAGCGATTATACAGATATTATTACAAACACGCTAAACCTGCTCAAAACTTGCTCTCTAAGTTTCAACAAAGAGCATAAAAACAAGAAAACATTTACCGATAGTTTCAATAACGATGTTCAATTACTAAGGAAACTGTCTGAGCGTGGCTTAAAAAATCGCTACGGTTTTCACAATCCAATTGCGTATAAAAGAATGCAAAGTGAATTGCAAATAATTGAGAAACTTAAATTTGTGTCATATTTTTTAATAGCTTATGATATTGTCAGATATGCACAATCACGAAACTTTTTCTATGTCGGACGCGGCAGCGGAGCAAACAGCATTGTAGCTTATTGTTTGCAAATTACAGATGTCGATCCAATTGAGTTAAACCTATATTTTGAGCGTTTTCTTAATCCCAAGCGCAGCACACCTCCCGATTTTGACATTGATTTTTCGTGGCGAGATAGAGACAATATCTTCAAGTATATTTTCAAGAAATACGGTTCAGAACACACAGCCCTATTAGGAGCGATGAGTACTTTTAAAACAAAATCAATACTTCGGGAGTTAGGAAAAGTCAATGGTTTGCCTAAACCTGAATTAGACATACTTGCAAAAAATTCTCAATCTGTAAAAGATAAGGATAGTATTCACAGAAAAATCATTGAACAGGCTTCTGAGTTATCTGGATTTCCAAACTTACGCACAATACATTCTGGCGGGGTACTTATAAGCGATTTCCCAATATATTATTTTGCAGCTTTAGATATGCCTCAAAAAGGTTTTCCAACAACACAATGGGACATGTATGTTGCCGAAGATTTGGGTTTTGAAAAGTTTGACATCCTTTCGCAACGTGGATTAGGACATATTCGCGATTGCGTAGAAATTGTATCACGAAACCAAAGCACAGATATCGACATACACAAAGTTGATACATTTAAAAAAGATCCTAAAATCAACGAGTACCTTTCTACCGGCAATACAATAGGCTGTTTTTATATCGAAAGCCCTGCTATGCGAGGTCTTATATCAAAACTCAAATGTCAGGATTACATCACTTTAGTTGCAGCAAGTTCGATTATCCGACCAGGGGTTTCAAAATCTGGAATGATGAAAGAATATATCGTTAGATACAATAATCCGGGCAGTTTTGAATATCTGCATCCGATAATGGAAAAACAACTTTGCGAAACTTACGGCGTAATGGTTTATCAAGAAGATGTACTCAAAGTTTGTCATCATTATGCAGGAATGGATCTTGCCGATGCTGATGTGTTGAGACGTGCAATGAGTGGCAAGTTTAGATCGAGAACCCAATTTGACAATATCCGAGACAAGTTTTTTGCTATGTGCAACAAATTAAATCGTCCAGAAAATGTCAGCACAGAATTATGGCGACAAATCGAATCTTTTGCAGGATATTCATTTTCAAAAGCACACTCGGCATCTTACGCAGTCGAAAGTTATCAAAGTCTGTATCTTAAAACATATTATCCATTAGAATTTATGACTGCGGTTATCAATAATTTTGGTGGATTTTATGAATCATGGGTTTACTTTCACGAAGCAAAAACACTTGGAGCAAACATCAAATTGCCATGCATCAACAATAGTGAATATCTGACAAGAATAATAAATAAAGATATCTATATAGGATTTATACACGTACAAAGTCTCGAACATTCCGCTATAAACGAAATTGTTTACGAGCGTAATCTAAACGGGAGTTTTAAAAATTTTAATGATTTTATTAATAGATGTTCTGTTTCTGAAGAACTTCTTAACACGCTTATTCGCATCGGAGCATTAAATTTCACCGGCTTTTCAAAAACCGAAATTATGTGGAAATCCTGTATGCGAAAAGCAAAAACTAAGCAAAGCATCTACGAAAGTCAAAAAAGACTATTTACAGCCAACGAACCTGAGTATAAGCTCCCAACACTTAAACTCTCACCAACCGAAAATGCTTACGATGAAATAGAGCTACTTGGATTTCCTGTCAGCATTAGTTTTTTTGATTTGCTGCAAACAAATTATCGTGGTGAGGTAAAATTCAATGATATGCTTAAACACTGTGGAAAAACAGTTAGAATGCTTGGAGTTTTTGTATGTCTAAAATATGTTCGTACCAGCAATGGACAGATAATGAACTTTATGACATGGATAGATGCCGAAGGAAACTTCTACGACTCTGTTCATTTTCCCGATTCGCTAAAAGAATATCCATTTAAAGGTGCAGGTGTTTATCTAATGCTTGGAATTATTGATGTTGAATTTGGCTATCCACTTTTACGAACTCAAAAACTTGCAAAAATGCCATTTAAACCAGATCCGAGGGAGTAAAAATTTAAAAAGTCTATTTTTTCATTAAATCGAACACCACTTCTAACAATTCTTTCCGCCCGATAGGTTTAGTTAAATATCCATCAAAAGCATCACCAAATTTCTTTTTTTCATCTTCTAGAGAAAATGCTGTTTGAGCTATAATAGGCAAATTAGGTTTTTTTTTCTTAATCTCTAAAGCGGCGGCATGCCCGTCCATTATGGGCATTTTAATATCCATTAGAACTAAATCAATATCACTATTCTCTGTACAAATTTTTAAAGCCTCTTTTCCATTTGGGGCAAAAATCATATTGTCGCAATAATTCTTCAACAAACAAGACAGATATAATTGAGAAACTTCTTGATCCTCTGCAATTAGAACTGTAATACCAAGGTTCGTAGCAACATTAAGCTCATCGCCATTATCAGTAATACAATCAACAATTTTCCAAGATGAATTTAGTTTAAAATAAAAAGATGACCCAAATCCTTTTTGCGACTCAAACCAAATACTACCACCAATTAACTCTATATAAGCTTTTGAAATTGCAAGTCCCAAACCAGACCCCTCATGTACTCGATTTAAACTAACATCCTCTTGTACAAACCTTTCAAAAACAGCTTCAAATTTATCAGTATCAATTCCAACGCCAGTATCCTTAACAAAAAAAGTAACCCCCCCGTTCTCAAGATTAAAGCCAAACTTTACACTCCCGTTTTTTGTAAACTTTATAGCATTATTCACTAAATTAGAAAGTATTGCATTAACTTTCTCTTTATCTGTTGTTAAACAAACTTTCTCAACGTCTTCTGGAATAAAAAACTCGAAATCTAAACCTGATTGTTGAGCTTTAAGCTTAAATAAATCAAAAGTATCTTTGATCATCTCAACCAACTCGACTTCGTCTAAATATACCTTTTCTTGTTCGGAATCAATTCTTGACATTTTAATAATATCATCAATTGTGTTGAGCATTCTATTTCCACTTTTATCAATGATGTCAACAAATTCAAGCTGTTGTTCGCCAGCTAAATTTGGAATTTTTAGCAATTCGGCAAATCCAAGAATCGCATTCATTGGTGTGCGTATCTCATGACTCATATTTGCAAGAAATGCAGACTTTAGCCTATCACTTTCTTCGGCTTTTTTACGTGCAATAATCAATTCTTTTTCAAAAATATTTCTATATATAGCATCAGAAATAATATTAGCAATTATCTTTAATGCGTTCATTTCTGCGTCAGACCACTCTCGACATTTATCAACGCAGTCCATACCAAAAATTCCAAATTCTAATTTGTCATTATAAACGGGAATACACATAAAAGACTTTACGTCATACTTGGTTACCTCCTTTTTCTCTTCAATCATAGACTCATCAATCATAGAGACATCTGATATCTGAATTGCATTTTCGCTTCTCGCCGTAAAAACACAAAGCTCAAATAAAGCAGGATTCTCTCTAAATAATTGCCTTGTATTGTAAGCAACTCGTTCACTATTATACTCCGACACTTCTAATGTATTTAGATCATCACTCGCAAATTTTAAGAAATATGCTCTATCAACATTAAAAAACTTTGCAATTATCTCTAAAGAATTGGAGATTGTTAATTCGAAGTCTTCTGATTTTTTTATGAAACTTGAAGATATATTAGCAATTAGTTTATCTAGTTGTGTCTTGTACTTTAATCTATTCTGTGATTCCTTTAACAAGGTAATATCCTGTATAATACCTTTATAACCCTCCAACTCATTATCAGAATTATAAATATGGGTTATAATATGGGATAAATATTTAACTGTATTATCATTTGATTTAATAATATTTTCAAATCTATTATGTTGGCATTTTTGAACATTACTAATTATCTTATTAATCGACCTTGAATTTTCACCAATCAGTTTATTTTTATATTCTTTGTAAATGAAATTAAAATCGCTTGATTCGATTTCTAAAATTTCGGTAAAGGTTTTTGAAAAAACGAGTATTTTTTTTTGCAGATAAAACTCCCAGTCGGCGATTTTTGCAATTTCTTGCGATTCATTTAATCTATTTGTTTCAATCTCCAATTCATTTTTTGATACTGTAGAACCCTCAAGCTCCTGTCCTAGCATATTCACTCCAGCAGCTATAGCATCAATGATAGTACCATTATTTGAGATTTGGAGTGTTTTATCAAAATTTCTTACGGCAAAAGAACTAAACACATCAATAAATTCATTTAGCAAAGAATCGTCTCCAATTAGTGCAATATCTAAATTAAGCTCAAACAACTCTAAAATCTGGTTAAGATTTCTTTGAAAATCTAAAAATGCAGGATTTTCGATTTCAATATTTAATCTTTTATTATAGATACCACAATTTAAAGCATCGGATATGACTCCCAATTCTCTTGATAACAGCTCTATACAATTTTTATCAATACTTGTGTTATCCATCTATAAAGTAATTATTTATTATTTATTTTTCCTCTGAATTTCGGTAAGCCACTCTAAAGCTTTTTCTTTCTCCATAAAGAACTTCGCTGGCACGCTTGGAGCCACAATCTTAAGAAATAAGTTTAAGATAAAATAGGAGTAAACTTGTTTTGAGACAAATGCACCAGCTATAATTCCTTTAAGACCTCCGTCAGATTTTGATAAGAACTCACGTGCCTCTTTAGAACTATTTTTGATATTAGAAACCTCGGCTAATATACATTTTGGTACAAAATTGACAAATTCCAACCTATCTTTAACCACTTGCTTGGCAGCTTCTAAAGTAATTATTGCATCAGATTTATAAGTAACATGCAAAATGTCATCTATCAGATTTAAGCAAACATAGTCATTCTCAAAACCATTTCCCATATATTTAGTTCTTTTGTGCAAGAATAGAAGTCGCCTCTAAGCTATAATTATCGTCGGCTTGCAAAAATAGTGATTTTTTTAGAACTTCTGCCCCTAACTTTTGTTTTTCGATGCTCGCATCCATACCAAAATATACCAAACGGCACTTATTTACTATTGATTGTTTCATTATTTGATATAATGCCTGACGATAACAACTGTGTGTTTCATTAACCGAATAATCAATACCTATAACAATTGGGCAATAATTCATATTTACAGATTTATAGCAAAGTACAAAACAGCATAAGTTTTTTTCGTTTTTAAGCCTTAATTTAATCAGCTCCCAGTTTTGATTTAAGAGTGCATTTTCAAAAATCTTTTTTGGCAAATCGAAAGTGTTTATTTTAAAACTTTCTCGTTTAATATTGAGATATAAATTATAAATGTCGTCTATTTCTTCTAGATTTGAAACATTTTCAATTTCGACATCAAAAACATCTTCATTCTTTACCATGTTTTTCCGTACATGATATCGAGATTTCTTTGATAAACTGTCCACATACTCATCAGGAGACGACCAATTATCATTAGACACAACATGTGCATCAGGTAAATCAAACCTAATAAAGCCTTCATTAATTAACAATTCCTTTATTTCGTTATCATCAGTATCAAAATCGCGAAGTTGAATTACAGATGCTCCCGTTTTTTGTTTGACATTCGACATTATTTTAATTAATTCCTGCAATGCACTTTTCCAATTTTCGTTGGTTCTGTCTATAAAAAGATGATTCCCCTCAGTAATAAGAGAGCCGAGACTAACTACCTTGGAGGTTAAATAATATTTATCATTCTTTCTTTTTGCTTCAACTGCTTGCGATACAGCTACGGTGGACACCATATCATCTTTGCAAACCGCAACAGTAAAAAATGTTCCTAATACAAGTTTGTCTGCCCTATCTTTTATCAATATATAATTCATATCAAAGTTGTTTTCAACTTCCGCATTTCCTGAAAATGAATCCTCAATAAATTTACAGCCCTCCCAGTCAAAACTACCATTATTACCCAATATCGCATTCCACTGACTTTTATCAATCTTTGTAATGCTTTCTTCATGCTGAATATTAAATTTAGAATTTTCCTTTTGCAAGACCACTTGTTCAAAATACTGCTTTTTAGTTTCAATAAAAGGATTTTTAAAACTACGACAAAGTTGTTCGATATTCACATTTTCTTCATCAAGCACCTTAGGTAAATAATGAGCAAACGCTTGTAAGACATTCTTAATATCTTCGTTAGATTGATTTAAAGTTACTGGAATTCGTAAACCAGTACAATTTACTGGAACTGTTGGGAATATACCAATATTTGTATAATAACCTTCGTTCATTAGTTTTTTTATCATATTGTATCCAACACGTGGATGCCCTAAAGCGTAATAAAAGATTGGAGATACTGAAGGATTAATTTCGGGAAGTTTTAATTCTTGACCTAACCTACGTGTATAATCAATCTTTTCTTTTAATCTATTTTGCAAGACATCAATTTCATCGCTAAGATGAATTTTTGCAGACGCAATAATAGCACCCAAAAGCGGTGGTTGAATAGGTCCTGAAAAAGTATATGATGTTCCGCAGGTAAATATTTTCCGCTTCATCTCTTCGTTCGACATAACAAAAACACCTCCACCAACACCAAATCCCTTTGCAAGAGAAGTTGTTAAAACCATCTTTGGATGTAAAGGGTGGTTTTGCATAACATAACCTCGCCCATTTTTACCAGCCCAACTCATACCATGGGCATCATCAACATATAAATAGAAGTTTTCATATTTATCCAAAAGATATATTAAATCATCTATTGGTGCAACATCACCAAACATGGAATAAATCCCATCTGCCATATACCAAATTTGTTCATACTTGTTAGGATTCTCATTAATTTTATCCTCTAACATTTGCATGTTATTATGCCTAATCATTTCTAATTGAGTACCACGAGCCTTTAGTAACTGACAAGCCATTTGAACGCTACCATGTACTTTTTGATCTAAGATTATTAAATCGTTTTCTTGTAACAATATAGGTAAAACGCCAACATGCGTCAAAGTTGTTGTTGCTGCAAGCACAGCAGGATTATTATCAAATATCTTGCTTAAAAGCCCTTCGGCTTCTTTATATAACGGACATGACGAATATGCACGAGATGAGGAATACTGCACGCCATATCTACGTGAGGCGTCAATTGCACCTTCAATAAGTCGCTGGTCTAATTCCAAACCAAGGTATCCACATGACCCGAAGTTTACAAGTTTCCTACCATCAATTGTGATACTTTTTCCATCAATTTTTTCATCTTCAAAAGTAATATGAAATACATCGTTACGAACTCCTGTGTCACAACATTCAAATACTGTGTCCACAAACTTGTTTGGTCTATCTGAAATCATAAAAGTTGAATTTTAATAAATACTAATGATTTTAAATTTGTATTGTAAGAAAAAAAGGACAAAATAATTGGACAGCAACATTGTACAGCAAAAAATCTAACAAAGTATCTATCCAAAAAATAACAAGTATCATATAACTTGTGCAAAGTTTGATGTATCAAAGATAATAAAACAAAAATCAACAACAATCATACGCATCAAATTTGCTATAATATTATACAAGTAGTACACAAACGCAAAACTAACAAATAATATTTTATACTTTATTTACAATTTTACATTATGCAAAAAGCTTTCTCTTAAACTGTTTTTCGAGTTACTCTCCATGAACTGTTTGCGAGTTATGCGTTCGAGCTGTTTTTCGAGTAACTCGAAAAACAAAAAAAAACCAACCTCTTTTTTTGAACTATTTACCCCCAACTAATCAACATTCGGGTTGAATTGGAATCAGTATAAAATTAAAAAAAAATGATCTAAAACTTTCATTTTAGACCATTTTATTATAAAAGCCGTGTTTAAAAGGAAGACAACCTATCCAAAAACAAGTTTAACTGTATCCAAAGCAATAACTAGTTCTTCGTCTGTAGTAATTGTCATTACTTTAACTTTAGAATCTGATGTACTAATGGTATCATCTTGACCTCGTAAATCGGTATTTTTAACTGCATCAAATTCGACACCGAGATAATTCATATCAGAGAGTACTCTTTTTCTGGTATCACAAGAATTTTCACCAATACCACCAGTCATAATGATCAAATCGACACCATTCATAACAGCTGCGTAAGAACCAATATATTTTTTAACTCTGTGAGCGTACATATCAAGAGTGAGTTTTGCTCTTTCATCACCATTTGCGTCAGCTAATTCGAGATCACGCATATCTGATGAAATTTCAGAAACTCCTGCAGTACCACATTTTTTATTAATAAACGAGTTTGCATCACTAACACTCATCTTTTCTTTTTCCATTATGAATAATAAAGCCCCAAGATCAAGATCTCCAGTACGAGTGCCCATCATTACGCCTTCAACAGGAGTAAATCCCATTGATGTATCCACAGAATCTCCATATTTAATTGCAGTAATAGAGGCTCCATTACCAAGATGACATGTAATTATTTTTTTGTCTTTAATATCCCAGCCTAAAATGTCGCAAGCTTTTTCTGCAACAAACCTATGACTAGTGCCATGAAATCCGTATCGACGAATTTTATATTGTTCATATAAACTATATGGAAGTGGGTACATATAAGAGCTAGCAGGCATAGATTGATGAAAAGAAGTATCAAAAACGGCAACTTGCGGAACTGACGGCAATACTTCCTGCATAGCATACATACCAAGCAAGTGAGCTGGATTATGCAAAGGAGCTAAATCGCAACAATCCTTAATTTTATCGATAACATCATCATTAATTAAAACACTTTCTGTAAAGTATTCTCCACCATGTGCTACTCGATGTCCAACAGCTTTAATTTCATCCAACGACTCGATTACGCCATAATCTTTATTTGTCAATGCTGCAAGAACCAATTTTATTCCAACTGTATGGTTTGTAACCTCTGTTTCGGTTTCATATCTGTCATTACGATTATTTTTATGAGCAAGACAACCCATTTTTAAGCCAATTCTTTCGACAAGACCTTTGGCTCTAACTTCAGGATTTTCGCCCATTTCGAGTAATTGATACTTGATTGACGAGCTACCACAATTAAGGACTAATACATTCATTTTTCGATTTTATTTTAATTTAACAAAGGTTTTATTTCTTCATTCCAACTGCTTGACTAACAGTTATAGCAACAAGATTTACGATATCGCTTACAGAACAACCTCTCGAAAGGTCATTTATTGGAGCCGCCATACCTTGCAAAACAGGACCAATAGCCTCGGCATGTGCTAATCGCTGCACGAGTTTATATGCAATGTTTCCTGTTTCTAAAGTTGGGAATACAAGCACATTTGCTTGTCCGGCTATTTTGCTGCCAGGAGCTTTTTTGCTGCCAATTTCAGGAATAATTGCAGCATCACTTTGCAATTCGCCGTCAATCATCATATCAGGAGCCATTTCTCGAGCGATAGCAGTAGCTTCAACAACTTTGTCAACCATTTCGTGTTTTGCACTACCTTTAGTTGAGAAGCTCAACATTGCTATTCTAGGTTCAAAACCAGCAATTGCTCTAGTTGTATGCCCTGTTGCAACAGCAATTTCTGCAAGTTCTTTAGCTGTCGGATTTGGATGAACTGCACAATCGGCAAATACCATTAATCCATCCTCACCAAACTCTTTATCTTTAAGTATCATAATAAATGCACCAGAAACCACACTAATTCCAGGCAAAGTTTTAACAATCTGGAATGCAGGACGCAACACATCCCCTGTCGCATTGTCAGCTCCAGCAACTTCACCATCAGCATCACCAGCTTTTATCATCAATACCGATAAATACAAAGGATTTTCAACTAGTTTTGCAGCATCTTTTCGTGTTAATCCTTTCGATTTACGTAACTCGACAAGCAAATCAACATAATTATCTTTTTTCTCATGATCTAAAGGATTAACAATTTTTGCTTTGTCAATATTTGATAAATTATTCTCTTTTGCAAGCGAATTTATCGTAACAGGATTACCTATTAATATTATTCTTGCTAAACCCTCGCTAATAATCTGGTCAGCGGCTATTAATGTTCGTACTTCTGTACCTTCTGGTAACACGATTCTCATATCATGTTTTCGTGCATTCTCCTTAATTCGAGTAATTAAATCCATTCTTATTGATTATTTAAACTGTTTTACAAATATATGTTTTCAAAAGTAATATTCTTCATCTTATTTTTTAATAGCTTTTATCATATTTCCTTTTTTTTTAATAATTCTATTTTTCGAATTACTCATTTCTTCAAATCTGTTTTTCGAGTTACTCGAAAAACTACCTAATATACCAATTAATTACTTCACCTTAAAATTAATCATCTCTCGCCCTTCAAGATAAGCTCTATAAACATCTCCACTTGTCATCTTGCCCACCCCTGCTGGTGTACCAGTAAAAATCAAATCACCAATCTTTAAAGTCATAAATTGAGAGACATAACTTATAATCTCCGCAAAATCAAAAATCATATCGGACGAATCTCCTTCTTGCACAATCTCGTCATTTTTTCTTAATTCAAATTTGATTTGTTTTAAATCGTCAAGCTCAGAAAGTGGGATAAAGTCTGATAACACAGCTGACCCGTCGAATGCTTTTGAGATTTCCCAAGGCAATCCTTCTTTTTTACATTTTGCCTGGATATCGCGTGCTGTGATATCAACACCTAAGCCGATTGCATCAAAGTATCGATGAGTGAATTGTGGCTGGATATGTTTTCCTAAACGACAAATGCGTATTACTAATTCTATTTCGTACTGAACGTCATTTGAAAAATCGGGAAGAAAAAAAACATTATTACGCAAGACAGCCGACTCAGGCTTTAAGAACAACAATGGTTCGTCAGAAATTCTCCAATTTAATTCCTTAATATGATTTTTGTAATTACTACCTATGCAGATTATTTTCATCTTAACTAAAAAGAACTTTCCGAAATTTTAATTCCGGAAAGTTTTATATCTATATTATTTAACTGCAGGTATTTGATCCTTAAAAATTGGGGATTTCACAACTTCAGCTTTTAATTTTTTATTTCTCACTCCAATAAATATTTCTGAACCTGGTTTTCCATATCCTGCTTTTAAATAAGCCATACCAATTCCAATTTTCATCATCGGAGACATTGTACCAGAAGTAACTTCGCCAATTTCGTTATCATCTGCATCATAAACTAAGTAATGCTGACGAGGAATCCCTCTATCAATCATAACAAAAGGTTTAAGGTTTTTAGAAGGCTTATCTTCTTTAATTTTTTGATGATGCTCACGCATTATAAAAT
>JAQVPT010000169.1 GCA_028701945.1 Bacteroidales bacterium | reverse complement strand
GCAAAACAAAGTTAACATCAGCATAATTTGGGCTTATGAAGAAGATGATGAAGACATATTTGAAAGCGGCAAAGAGTTTGAAAATTTAACTGGATTAGATTTTAATTTTGAAAGTAAATAATAATATCCAGCGTGTTTTGATTAAAAGAAATATGCAATTTTATGGATAGCTGAAGGTAACGCAAATATAACCACTTTATCGTTAGGCTTTATTTGTGTGTCTCCCATTGCAATAAAACTTTTTGAGTCTCTAACAATACCTGCAACAATAACACCTTCGGGCAAGTCAACATCTTTTAATTTGTTTTTAGTAATAATTGCGTCACGCGAGGTGATAAATTCGAGAACTTCTGCATCGGTACCTGTCAGACACTTGATAGAAGATACTTCTGCTTTCATTGTTAGAGTATATATAGTACTTGCGGCACTAAGTTTTTTGTTCACAATAGTGTCAATACCCATTTTTGAGGCGATGTCTATATAGTCTAAATTTTCTACTTCGGCGATGGTTTTCTTTACGCCGTATCTTTTAGCGAGTAAACAAGTAAGTATATTTGTTTCGGCATCTCCAGTAACTGCGATAAAAGCATCGGTTTGTTCAATACCTTCTTCTATTAAAACATCTATATTTCGTCCGTCTCCATTAATAATCATTGTTTTTGGCAAGAGATCGACGAGTTTAAAGCTTTTTTCGGGGTTAAGCTCTATCATTTTCACGTTTAAATGGTTTTCTAGGAATTTTGCAGATTTAATTCCTACTCTACTGCCCCCAAGAAAAGTAACATTGTTTAATTCGAGTTTTTCTTTGCCAGCAGTTTTTAATAAACTTGGAATACCAGTAGGGTTTGTAATAATGTACACTACGTCTCCGTTTAGTAGCATATCGTTACCTCTTGGGATGATAGTCTCATCATTTCTTGTAATTGCAACAACTCTATAGTTTTTGTTTTTTGAAACTGTTGAGGCATCACGCAAATTCATGTTTATTATTGGTGAGTTTTCATCAAGTTTAATTACGAACAATGTTAATTTTCCACCCGAAAACTCGAATATCTCTGTCGTTCCTGTTTGTTTGATAACTCCGACTATTTCTTTTGCTGCGATATATTCGGGGTATATTATTCTGTCAACACCAAGGTTGATAAATGTTAGCTTGTTTAAAGGGTTTAGGTATTCCATATTGCCGACTCTTGCAACAGTTTTTTTTGCACCTAATTTTTTAGCAAATACACAAGATAAAATATTAGTGTCCTCTGAATTTGTTACTGCGATATAAAGATCGCAAGCAGCAGTATTTGCTTCTTTTAGTACAGTAAATGACGAACAAGAGCCTTCAACGCACATAATGTCATATGAATTGTCAATTTCTTTAAGCAATTCTGCCTTTAAGTCAATCATGACAATATCATGATTTTCTTTTGTAAGCATTTTTGCTAGATAAGAGCCAACGTCTCCTGCACCGGAAATAACTATTTTCATATTACAAGTTTATAGTTTTAAAAATATTAATTAGTCTGTCTGCATAATTTGTTTCAAAGCCCTCATATTTCTTATGTTTGAGAGCTAGTATTCTCATTTGAAAAAAGAAAGCTAAATATTGAGGGTAGGTCATGTTTTTTATTTCTTCTATGTTTTGCTCAATTTTTTGTTCTTTCAGATATTTTTCAATTATTTGGTGGTTGATAAATTCGCCTTGATCGTAGGGATGAATGAAAAAAACAGAACCATTGTTATTGTCTTCAAATACTGCATTAGCAAGTTCTTTATCGACATAACTTAATAGAAATATGCCAGGTAAGTTAATTGGAAATAAAGGTAACGAAATATCTTGAGCAATTATACAATATAGTAGTGCTATATTGGGAGCTACGTATTTTCGTTCGTTAATAAAATTTGCAAAACTAAGATAGTTGGGTTTAAATTCTCCAACTGGATATTTTTTAAAATTTAATTTGTCGAAGAGCACAGTGCTAATCAATTTAACTTTTTCAATACCTGTTAGTTGGTCATTTAGTTCAAGCCAGATAGATTTTATTATTTTGCTTGTTTCTTCTTTAATCAGATTTGTATCTATGTCTCGGTTAAAATATTCTTCGATAATAAGCACTCCATCGAGTAGGTTTTGTTCTTTAGTTTTTAAAAATGCGATAAGTTGTTTTTCGAGACGCTCTATAAAAATTTCATCTAATAATATCTCAGACCTTTCTAAGGCTAATTCATTTATTGATAATGCGTGATAATTCTCAAGATAGGCTTTAAATAATTCAGATTTGTCAAGAATTTGGTTACGTAAAATCTGAAAAACATTTTCGTCTGGGTCTTCTAATAGTTTAAGTAGTGATATTATTTCTGTTTTATTCATTCTCATTATCTTCGATTCTTGTAACATTATTAACTCCTTTTATTCTGACTACTCTTGCCATTAAGTCATCAAGGTCTTGAGCATGATGTACAAACAATTTAATTTCTCCCTTAAAAACTCCATCGTTTGTCTCTATGGAAATAGCTTTAATATTAACGTCTGCTTCTTGGCTTATCGCTTTAGTTATATGGTAAACAATTCCTATTTGATCTATACCCTCGACTTTGATTGTAACCAAAAAAGATAAAAGTTTATAACTAGACCATTTTACTGAAATTATTTTGTCTCCTTGTTTTGCAGCGAGGTTATTTAGAATTGAGCATGTTTTTTTATGAATAATAACTGAGTTGTTAGGATTAACAAATCCGGCAACCTCATCTCCTGGGATGGGATTGCAGCATGTCGCTAATGTAAATTTCTGATTATTTATATCATCAACTATGTATGTGTTTTTATCTGTTTTTTGTTTTTTTGATTTGGGTTTGTTAAAAGTTAATTTCCAATATTTTACAAAAATATTACGTGAATCTTTAAGTAATTGTTTTTCAATATCATCAATCTGGATTCCTCCAGTGCCTATTTTACGATAAAATTCATCTTTGCTGGGCGTATTATAATTACCGCGTAGTTCTTTAAAATTTTTGTGATTAAGTTTTAAGTTTAGCTCGTGTACCTTATTTATAAAAATTTCTTGTCCTTTTTCGATATTGTGTCGTCTTTCTTCCTTTAATGAGCTTTTTATTTTGGCTTTTGCTTTTGTTGTTACTGCAAATCCAAGCCATTCGCGTTTAGGTGCTTGTTTTGACGAAGTGAGTATTTCTACTTGGTCACCGCTGTGCAAAACATGTGAAAGCGGCTGTAATTTATGATTTATTTTTGCTGCAATAGCTGTGTTTCCTATTTCTGTATGGATTTCGTAAGCAAGATCAATAACAGTCGATGCTTTCGGTATTTTTTTTATTTCACCTTTAGGCGTAAAAACATATATCTCAGTTGTAAAAATATTTAGTTTAAAGTCGTCTAGAAAAGCGAGCGAATCGATTTGGTTATTTGAAAGTGAGTTTTGTAGTGTACTAATAAGAACATCAAGGCTGCCAGTAGAGCCTGTATCGTTTGTTTTGTATTTCCAGTGCGAAGCGAGTCCTTTCTCGGCAATATCATTCATCTTTCGGCTACGAATTTGGACTTCGACCCATTGCCCTCTAGGTCCCATAACAGTAACGTGTAGAGCCTCGTATCCATTTGCTTTAGGGTTTTTTACCCAGTCTCTTATTCGTTGTTCGTGATGTGGATATATGTCGGTTATAAGTGCCATTATGTGGTAGCATTGTGCACGTGCTTGTTTATCTGGATAATTGTCGGGGTGGTCAAAAATTATCCTAATGGCAAACAAGTCGTATATTTCCTCAAAAGGGACGCCTTTACTTTGCATTTTATTCCAAATCGAATAAATAGATTTGAGACGACCTTTAATTGTCGATTTTATTCCTTCGTTTTCTAAAACTTGTTTTAGAGGTTCGATAATTTCTTCAGTATATTTTGCACGCTCTTCTTCGGTTTCTTTAAATTTTCTTTCAATCTCACGATAGATAAGTGGATGTTCATATTTAAGTGCGAGGTCTTCAAGTTCAGTTTTAATTGAATATAACCCAAGGCGATGTGCTAAAGGTGCGTATAAAAAGACTGTTTCGCTGCATATTTTTATTTGTTTGTATTCTGGCATAGAATCAAGCGTGCGCATATTGTGCAGCCTGTCGGCAAGTTTAATAAATATAACTCGAACATCTTGCGACATTGTCATAAGCATCTTGCGAAAATTTTCAACTTGTAGCGAAGCGTCTTTGTCTAAAACATTTGAAATTTTTGTCAATCCATCTATCATGCCAGCGATGGTTGTTCCGAACATCCTTTCGATATCTATTAGCGTATGGTCTGTGTCTTCGACAACGTCATGTAACAGAGCACTTGCAATCGATTTTGGTCCCAGACCAATTTCTTTAGCGACAATTTTTGCAACTGCAATAGGGTGAGAAAAATATGGTTCTCCTGATTTACGCCTCATCTTGGAATGGGCTTCATTAGCCAAGTCAAAAGCTTTTCGTACAAGCTCTTTATCTTCAGTCGATTTGATTCTCTTACTTACTTTTAAAAGTTCATCAAATTGATTTTCAATCCATATTTTTTCCTCTTTAGTTAGGCTCATAAAGAATAAAGGAATTTTTTTTAATGATTATTACTAATATTAATTTACAAAGATACTAATTTCAATGTGAAATATACCTTGAAATTATCATGCTTAATAAAAAAATCACATTGTAATATTAATCATGCTTGATATTGAACTAAAATTGGGTTTTATTCAGCGAATAAGAAAAAAGTTCCAGTTTTAATCTGTTCAGCGCCTTGGTGGTCGAAATACGTTATGTAATAAATGTAGTATTGAGAGGGAGCTAAGCGTGTGTGGTCAATTATTCCATTCCAACCTTCGTAAGTCTCATTTGTGCTAAAAATCTTTTGTCCCCATTTATCATAAACTGCAAATTCGTAGGATTCGCTTTCGACAAATGATAATATAGGTTTGAATTCTCTATTTTCGGCATTAAGCGAAGTAGCATTAAATGCCGTGGGTATCCATATTACAGGATAATGATTTACACATGCTATGTTTGATTTACTTACTCCTTGTGAGCCTATGCTTCCCGCACCTTCGTTTTCATAAGCTTCTACATAATAACAAAATTTGTTTGTCATGGTTATTTTTCTTTCATGACAATAGTCAACATACCATTCAATATTGTATGAATAATCTAAATCACTGGCAGTGTTTACGGCTATTTCGCTTTTTGTATCGTTGAAAACTCTATAAACTTTAAAGTCATTTACACCATTGGGCCACGCATAATAATCTGTCCATGATATGTTATGAGTTAGATTTTCGTCAGTGATAACATTAAGTAGAATATTCGAAGCGATGTTTGAATATGCCGAAACAACTCCACAGGGATTTATTGCCACAAGTCTGTAATAATATCTGTACTCGTTAGCATTTACATCATGGTCTATGTGCCTAATTTTTGTTTGTTCTGTATTTGGGTATGATTGTATCGTTCTATAACTTCCGTTAGCACTGTCTGCTCTCTGTACGCGATACTCAAGAACTTCTCCTGAATTATCTAGAATAAATGTAGTAACTATATTATTACCATCAACACTAGCATCTTGAGCAGACATATATTGCGGAGCGATAAAGGCATTAGTTAGTAATTTTACAGAGTTTGAGGTCGCTTTTGTATTTGAGTTGCTTATAGCTTCGATGTAGTAGTAATATGTTTGATTTGCATCCACACTAACATCAATATATGATAATTTATCAGCAGACAGATTTTTAATTATTATATATGTGCCGAGTTCTGTTCTGCGGTAAATATTGAATGATTTAACTCCATTAGGCCAGCCTTCATATGATGACCATTCAAGCTCTACATGTGTATTGCATTTGTCAAACTCAATATTTAAAAACATTGTTGTATGAGGATCGGTAATGCGGCTTTTATAGTTCTGCGTATCAAAAGCGGCTAGTCTGTATTTTTCGGATTTGGTTATTATGTTCGATAGTGTATAGCTATAGTTTGTGGTTAATCTGCCATAAACAGTATCAATAGCTTCTGTAATTCCACCGATTATTTGGTAGATTATATAACCATTTACATCAAGCGAATCGCTTGGAGACCATTTAAGTACAACAGTTGTTGGTTCTGATTCAGGCGTTATGCTTGCAGAGGTAAATATTGGTGAGTCCGGAATATCTGTCTGTGCAGTAATTACTTGTGTGAAAGTGGCAGCTAATAAAGTTGCTAGTATGTATTTGAACCAATTCATAATTTATGTTTTCACTAAATAAACGTTAATAACTACAAAAAGTGGCTTTTAATCAAGGGATTTCACAAAAAACAATTGATTGTCAATGAATGTTTGCTCAAAACCCATTTTTTTTAAAAATTGACTATGTCCATTATGAAAAGACTTTGCCACTATTTTTTGTATCCCGATTTTTTTAAAATAACCTGGATTTTTTTTAAAAATGTAATTTCCTATTTCTTTATCACGATAAATCGGCTTAGTGTAATCTACTTCAATTGTAAGAACGTTTTCGGTTATGCTTCCAATCAATATACCGGCAAGATTCATATCTCTCATTACAAGAAAACATTTATGCGATTTATGTGGTTCATAAAAAGGAAAATAATTATAAATATCTTTTTTATAGTTCTTTACAAATTCGACAATATAATTATTATCGTATTCAACTTCAAGTAATACTATTGAAGCTTTACTCTTTTGTAATTTAACAATTTGTATAATATAAAAAACAAAAACTAGAATCATTAAAACCGCAAAAGGATAAATTGGTTTTAAGAGACTATAAGTAAACAATAGACCAATTGCAAGCATAATTATTATTCTACGCTGAATTTTGCCGTAAGCTAAAAAACTCAACATACTTGTTGCTACACCAACAAAACCTATTATATCAATACGTTCCATAAAAAACATTCAAAAGTATTATTAAAGTTTGCATTTACAAAATCAAAATGAAAAAAACATACAATAATAATACTTTTGATGCGCTATCTCCGATATTAGTCGTTTATAATTTCATTACTTTTACTGTATAAACTATTGCGTTATTATATAGTCTGATAAAGATACTTCCTTGACTAAGCTTAGAAATATCGAGTTTTTCAAATGAATTATTTAGATTTCCTTGAGATATAATTCTACCAGTAATATCCATAATTTCATATTTAGCTCCTTGGCAGTTCATTACGTTAATGATACCGGTACTTGGGTTAGGGTAAACTTCTACGTTGCCATAGCCAAAGTCAACTATATTATTAGCATTAACATTTATATTAAAGCTTTGCTCAGTTGTAAACATTCCGTCGCTAAGCTCTAAAACGACTTCAAATCCAAGGGGAGTTGTTGTAGTAGGAGTTCCTGTTAGCTGTCCTGTGCCGTTACCATTGTCAACAAAGTTAGCCCAATCTGGAATAGTGGTAGCTTCAATTGTAAGATTATCTCCTTCAGCGTCTTCTGCAACTGCATCATAAGTATAGAGCGTGTTTTGAGAATGTTCGGTAACAGGAGTTGAAGTAAAATACGGTGCTGTGTTTGATGTATTAACTTTGATATTAAAACTTTGTGTTCCTTCGAATTCGCCATTTGAGGCATTAAGACTCACACTAAAATTTTCTTCTATTCCCTCTATTGCTGGAGCTGTTCCAGTTAGTGTGGCAGTGCCATCGCCATTATCGGTTATGTCTAGCCATGCAGGACAAGTTGAAGCAGTAATGATTAAGTCAAGATCATTAGGATCTATTGCAATAGCATTGTATGTGTAAGTTTCAAGTTCTGTTACTTCTAGGTCTGGAGT
>JAQVPT010000168.1 GCA_028701945.1 Bacteroidales bacterium | reverse complement strand
AGTTGAGCCATACCAAGGTGCTGCAACCGGAGTAGGCGGGATTAATCGTGATATTTTTACTATGGGAGCACGCCCTATTGCTCAGTTAAACTCATTAAGGTTTGGAGATATAAACAGCGAGCGTACCAAGTGGTTATTAAGAGGGGTTGTAAAAGGAATTGGAGATTATGGCAATTCATTTGGAGTACCAGTATTAGGCGGAGAGGTTTTCTTTGACGACTCATACAATACAAATCCCCTAGTAAACGCAATGTCGGTAGGGATAATGGAAAAAGGAAAAATGATATCTGCAATATCTTTTGGAGAAGGTAATTCGGTATATATTGTTGGTTCATCGACTGGTAAAGACGGGATACATGGAGCAACTTTTGCCTCAGCTGATTTAGACGAAAATTCTGCTGATGATATCCCAGCAATTCAAGTTGGAGATCCATTTCAAGAAAAATTGCTATTAGAAGCCACTCTAGAATTAGCAGAAACCGACACAATGATTGGTATGCAAGACATGGGAGCTGCTGGCATTATCTGTTCAACAAGCGAAATGTCGGCAAAAGGAAAAAGCGGTATGAGAATCAACCTTTCTGATGTTCCATTGCGTCAGCAAAACATGGATGCATGGGAAATTCTATTAAGCGAATCGCAAGAGAGAATGCTTGTCGTAATAAAAAAAGGTCAAGAGAAAATTGTTGAGGATATTTTTGCAAAATGGGATTTAAATTGTGCAAAAATTGGCGAAGTGATAAACGAAGACAAACTTTATTTTTATCACAAAGACAAATTAGTTGCAGAAGTTCCTGCCGATAGTCTTGTACTTGGTGGAGGAGCTCCTGTTTATGACAGAGAATACAAAGAGCCTGCATACATAAAAGAATACAACAAATTTAAAATTACTGATGTTTCAGAAAATGTTAATTTAAAAGAGGTTGCTGATTTTCTTACAGTGCACCCAAACATCGCATCGAAACGCTGGATTTATGAACAATACGATACTATGGTAAGAACCCTAAATCTTAGCACAAATCGCCCTTCTGATGCTGGAATTATAAATGTAAAAGGAACAAACAAAGCACTAGCCGTAACAACTGACTGTAATAGTAGATATGTAAAAGCTGATCCTGAAAAAGGTGCAATGATTGCAGTTGCCGAGGCAGCGAGAAACATCGCTTGTACTGGGGCAAAACCTTTGGCAATAAGTAATTGTCTCAATTTTGGGTCGCCATATAATCCTGAAGTCTTTTGGCAATTTGTTAAAGTAATAAAAGGTATGGGAGCTGCTTGTAGAAAGTTTGACACTCCTGTTACTGGCGGTAATGTGTCATTTTATAATCAAACAAATTTAGACGGCAAAACAGAGCCTATTTCACCCACTCCTACAATTGCAATGTTAGGGATCTTGGAAGAAAAACTGCATCAAACATCATTAGCATTTAGACAAAAAGGAGATATGATATATATGTTGGGATATCCAAGTAACGATATTGCGTCATCCGAATATCTTTTTTCATATCACAAAATAAAAGAATCTCCTGCACCAGAATTTGACCTCGAATTTGAAGTTAAACTTGTAAATATATTACAAAAGCTTGCAGAAAACAGTCTTGTAAACTCAATGCATGATGTGTCAGATGGAGGGTTGTACATTAGTTTATTAGAGTCGGCTATGCCAGACGACCTTGGTTTCGACATAACAACCCCAGCAGAATTTAGAACAGATGCGTTTTTATTTGGCGAAGCTCAAGGAAGAGTAGTCGTATCTGTTGAAATGGAAAAAGACCCTGATTTTATTGATTTTATGCTCGAAAACAATTTCCCATTCTACACTTTAGGGCACGTTACCAAAGGTGAACTTAGAATTGATGACAAATCTTTCGGATTTATTGCAGACGAAAAACAAAAATACGACACTGCAATCGAAAAAATAATGGAAGCATAATCTTACTTTAATATGATATCTATAAACAATTTGTGTGTTAGATTTGGAGGGTTTGAGTTGTTTTCTAAGCTCGGATTTATGATAAATTCTCGGGATCGTATTGGTTTAGTTGGAAAAAACGGGGCTGGAAAATCTACACTTTTAAAAATTATTTGCGGAGAAATTGCTCCTAGCGAAGGAAATATTTCAGGAAGTTCTGATATTCAAATTGGCTATTTACCCCAACAAATGAAAGTCAGCAACGATAACATTACAGTTCTCGAAGATGCAAAATCGGCTTTTAAGGATATAAATACTCTGGTTGCAAAATTAGAAAAAGTAAATCACAAATTATCGGTTTTTACAAACTATGAAAGTGAGGAATATCTTGAGCTTATTGAACAAATAAGCACTTTAAACGAGCGACTTGCTCTTTTTGGAACCGACAATATTGTTTCAGAGACCGAAAAGATTTTAAAAGGTTTGGGCTTTTTACAATCAGATTTTTTGCGTAAAGTAACTGAGTTTAGTGGAGGCTGGCGAATGCGAATAGAGCTTGCCAAAATATTATTACAAAACCCTGAGATTATTCTTCTCGATGAGCCAACAAATCATCTTGATATTGAAGCAATACAGTGGTTAGAAGAGTTTTTATCGCAATATAAAGGAGCAGTATTGTTAATCTCTCATGATAGAGCATTTCTTGATAATGTTACCAATCGCACTCTTGAGATCAATGCTGGAAATCTCTACGATTACAAAGTGTCGTACTCTAAATTTAAAGTATTACAACAAGAAAGAATAGAGCAACAATTAGCCGCATACGAAAATCAGCAAAAAATCATTAATGATACCGAAAAATTTATTGAACGTTTTCGGTATAAGGCTACAAAAGCTAACCAGGTTCAATCTCGTATTAAACAGTTAGGAAAATTAGATTTAGTAGAAATAGATGATCTCGACAATGCTGCGATAAACATTAGGTTTCCATCGGCTCCCCGGTCAGGCGATGTAGTTGTCGAAACAAAAGAGCTTTCAAAATTTTATGGCAAACATACTGTTTTAAGCAAAATTGATTTTGTAATCGAAAGAGGTGAGAAAGTAGCATTTGTAGGCAGAAACGGTGAGGGTAAAACAACATTATCCAGAATTTTTGTTGGTGATCTTGATTATAACGAAGGACTCTTAAAACTCGGTCATAATGTGAATATTGGATATTTTGCACAAAACCAAGATGAATTGTTAGATCCAAATGTAACAGTTTTCGAAACTCTCGATAAAGTTGCAGTAGGAGATATTAGAACTAAAATACGAGACATTTTGGGTTCATTTTTATTTTCAGGAGAAGATATTGAGAAGAAAGTTAAAGTGCTTTCAGGAGGCGAGCATTCGCGTTTGTCTCTAGCAAAACTTTTGCTTGAGCCATACAATCTGTTAGTTTTAGATGAGCCAACAAATCATCTCGACATAAGATCAAAAGACCTTTTGAAACAAGCACTTCTTAAATACAATGGAACACTTATCCTCGTATCGCACGATAGGTATTTTCTTGATGGCTTAGTTGATAAAGTGTATGAATTTAGGGATAAAAAAATTAAACAACACATAGGTGGAATTTACGACTTTATCAGACGCAGAAAAATAGAAAATATTAATGAGATAGAGATTAAAGATAAACTATATAAAGAGGAAGCAAATAAAAACATATCTGATAACAAACAACTTTATCTTGAACGAAAAGAAAATGAGAAAAAACGCCGCTCATTGGAAAAAATAGTTCATAAGCATGAACACCAAATCGAAAAATTTGAAACAGAAATAGAGGGGCTCAATAAAATACTTTCAGAACCTAATGCACATGATGAGAAAAAACTTGCAATTACATATCAAATGTTCACAAGAATAAATACGCAACTTGAAAAAGAAATGGCTGATTGGGAAAAATCCTCATTAGATTTAGAAACATTTATAAAACATTTAGACAATTATTAATAAATATTGTATGGTTTAGAGTTAATGTAATAAAAAACTTAAAAAAAAGATTTAAGATTATTCGTATATAAGCCTTAGATTATTTTTTATATTTGTAGATAAAAACAATAAGCAATGGATAAAGTCAAATTAGAGGTTCTTGGGCTATCATACAGCCAAACTCAAGCTGGCGCTTATGCTTTAATATTGTCAGTGGAGAACAGTGAGCAAAGGATTCCGATTATAATTGGTGGTTTCGAAGCACAATCAATAGCTATTCATCTGGAAAATTTAAAACCACCGCGACCATTAACTCATGATTTGTTTCATAGCTTTTCCAACACTTTTGACATAAAATTAAGAGAGGTTTTTATTTACAAGCTTGAAGAAGGCGTTTTTTATGCCAAATTATATTTTGAAAAAGATGGACAAACATCTGTACTTGATTCAAGAACATCCGATGCAGTAGCTTTAGCATTACGATTTAGCTGTCCAGTATATACTACCGAAAGTATTGTTGAAAAAGCTGGTATAGTACTTAATGTTACCGAAGACTCCCAAGAAGAAGAAAATGGAAAAATAAAAAGCAAAAGTTCTGCGAACCAACTAAAAAACTTCTTAAAATATTCTATCCCAGAACTGGAAGCTTTAATGCAAGAAGCAATTGAAAATGAAGATTATGAGAAAGCGACAATAATTAGAGATGAAATTAATAAAAGAAATAATGAATAAGTTATATCGTACAATTTTGACTTTATTGCTAATTTGCATTGCAATAATTGGTAATACTTCTGAAAATGATTTTACACTTCTAGGAAAGTGGGTAAATAATAGTGCCGAAGGAAAAGAAATTGTTTATTTCTTTAATGAAAATAATCTGTTAAAAATTGATTCTGGTGAGTCAACGGAAACCGTTTATTATCAAATTGTTGATAGCAACATTATTATAAATCGGGATATTCCTAAAAACTTTGAAAAAATTGATTCATTAGGCTTTCTAAATAATGAATTTAATAGTTTAATATTTTTTCAAGGAAACAAAATATTTAAACACAATTTTATATTTGACAGCACAGAAATTAAAGGATTTGAGACTTTAAAATTTACAATAATTTCAGCGGATACAATTGTAATTAGTGCTTTAGGCGGCGATTTAGAATTTGCTAGACCAGAATCTATACATATTGTAAATAAAACATTAAAACCACAGGCTGGATTTAGTTTTATGTCTCTAATTCGTGGACTATTAGGAATGATTGCGTTGATTTTTATTGCGTGGATATTTAGTACAAACAGAAAAAAAGTATCGTGGAGAGTTGTTTTAATAGGTTTAAGTGCACAAGCTCTCTTAGCCATTGGCGTCTTAAAAGTTCCATTTATTCAAAGCATATTTGAATTTGTGGGAAAAATATTTGTAAAAATTCTTGCGTTTTCGGGAGAAGGTGCAGAGTTTTTACTTGGGGGGCTAATGGATGTAAGTAGTTATGGATATATTTTTGCTTTTCAGATTTTACCGACAATTGTGTTTTTCTCTGCCTTAACAAGCGTATTATTCTATCTTGGCATCATACAAAAAGTCGTTTATGCACTTGCATGGGTAATGACAAAAGCAATGAAAATTAGTGGTGCAGAGAGTCTATCTGTCGCTGGAAATATTTTCCTCGGACAAACAGAATCCCCACTTATGATCAAAGCCTATCTTGCTAAAATGAACAAATCTGAAATTTTACTTGTAATGATTGGAGGGATGGCGACTGTTGCTGGCGGAGTTTTAGCAGCTTACATAGGATTTTTAGGTGGTGATGACCCTCAACTTCGGCTCGAATTTGCTAAGCATTTATTGGCTGCCTCCGTAATGGCTGCACCTGGAGCGGTGGTGGTCTCGAAAATATTATGCCCACAAACAGAACCTGTAAGTAAAGATGTAGAAGTATCTAAGGAAAAGGTAGGATCAAATTTTCTTGATGCCATGTCAAATGGAACCACTGAGGGATTAAAATTAGCGGCTAATGTCGCAGCAATGCTATTAGTATTCGTTGCATTTATTGCAATGTTTAATTTTATTGTCGGAAAGATTGGCTTTTGGACACACTTAAATCCTATAATTGCCAATTTTACTAATGGACAGTATGACGGTCTATCGCTAGAGTTTATTTTGGGATATGCTTTTGCTCCTTTAATGTGGTTAATCGGAGTTGGTGGCGAAGACATTACGTTTGTTGGACGCTTGCTCGGCGAAAAGCTTATTATGAGTGAATTTATTGGATATATGAGCTTAGCAGAATTAAAGAGCAGCGGAGTGTTTACTGAACAAAAATCTATAATAATGGCAACTTATATGTTGTGCGGCTTCGCTAACTTTGCGTCAATTGGGATACAAATTGGAGGAATTGGTTCACTGGCTCCAAGCCAAAGAACGCAATTATCAAAATTCGGTATAAAAGCCCTTATTGGAGGAACACTCGCTTCATTACTATCTGCAACAATGGTAGGAATAATAATGGGATAAAATAAATAATATGCAACAATATCTTGATTTATTAAGGCACGTAAAAAATAATGGAACAGAAAAGACAGACAGAACTGGCACTGGAACAATAAGTGTTTTTGGCTATCAGATGAGATTTGATTTAAGTACTGGCTTTCCATGTGTAACAACAAAAAAACTTCACTTACGCTCGATAATACATGAATTGCTCTGGTTCCTGCAAGGAGACACAAATATAAAATACTTAAAAGAAAATGGAGTCCAGATTTGGGATGCATGGGCAGATGAAAATGGAAATCTTGGTCATATTTATGGCTATCAATGGCGTTCGTGGCCATGTCCTGATGGAAAAAGTATTGACCAAATAACAAATTTAATCGAAAGTCTAAAAAAAACACCAGATTCCAGACGACATATTGTTAGTGCATGGAATGTGGCAGATATTGACACGATGGCTCTTCCACCATGTCACACATTGTTTCAATTTTATGTAGCAGATAATAAACTCTCATGCCAACTATATCAGCGAAGTGCCGATCTTTTTTTAGGCGTACCATTTAATATTGCATCTTATGCTTTACTTACACTAATGGTAGCACAAGTAGCTGGATTGGAGCCTGGGGAATTTATTCATACTTTTGGTGATGCTCATATTTATCTCAACCATTTTGAGCAGGTAGATCTCCAATTAAGCCGTGAACCGAAAGAGCTTCCAACAATGAAAATAAATCCTAGTATTAAAGATATATTTGGCTTTAAATACGAAGATTTTGAACTATCAAATTATAATCCACATCCACATATAAAAGGTACAGTAGCAGTATAAAAACAATATTATGGACATTACAATAATAGTAGCGATTGCTGAAAATAATGCAATAGGGAAAAACAACGATTTATTATGGCACATATCAGGTGATTTAAAAAGATTTAAAGAAATCACAACAGGTCATACAATTATAATGGGTAGAAAAACTTATTTATCGTTGCCCAATCGGCCACTTCCCAACAGACGAAGCATAGTTATTTCAGACATTGCCGATGAGTGCATCCCTGAAGTAGATGTCGTTGACAGTATTGAAAAAGCGATTAAGATTGCAGACAATGAAAAAGAAAACTTCATAATTGGCGGAGGCATGGTTTACAAACAGTTTTTGCCATTAGCAAACAAAATTTACTTAACTGTTGTGCATAAAAAATATGATGCAGATGTTTATTTTTCGGAAATCAATTATGATGAATGGAATATTCAAACTAAAGAAGAGCATTTTGAACATGACCCACCTTACAGTTATCTTACTTTAACGAGAAAATAATTCATAAAAAAACCTCCTATATCAAAATGGGAGGTTTTTTTATGAAAACTATCAGTGTTCTGTTTGCAAAATTCTTTAAACAAGAAAGCATAAAAAAACCTTCACATAATTAAATGTAAAGGTTTTTAAAAAAATTGGCAGCGTCCTACTCTCCCACA
>JAQVPT010000167.1 GCA_028701945.1 Bacteroidales bacterium | reverse complement strand
ATGTTAGATCATACCCGCCCTGTTACCAGCGGATGCAATTGGCCAATTTCGACATATAATGGATTTTTGCAAGCTATGGATGTTTATGGTTATAACTATAACAACTGGGAGTATGAAAAATTCTTTAGCGATTCTACTTTATCAGATGTAGCATTTGTTGCTAACGAAACCACTTCTTGTTTAAGTTCGAGAGGCGAGTATTTTTTCCCTGTGGTAACAGGTCCTTCGGACGAAAACTTGCCTGGGAATAAAATATTTCACATGTCGTCTTATGACGTACAATATCCGGGTTGGGGATCGAATCCTGATATGCAATTTAAATTATACGACCAATATCCTCGTGTGATGGGCGAATATGTGTGGACAGGATTTGATTATTTGGGCGAACCAACTCCGTACTTTAGAGATATTACCGACTTAGTGAATTATACCGACTCGGCAGAAATTGTCGCATTGCGAAAACGTTTAGATGAATTTGGTGCTGACGAAGTTCCATCACGAAGCAGCTATTTTGGGATAATGGATTTATGTGGTTTCAAAAAAGACCGTTTTTATATTTATCAAGCAAGATGGAGACCTGATTTGCCAATGGCTCATATCCTACCCCACTGGAACTGGCCCGACCGAATTGGAAAAAATGTTCCTGTTCATGTTTATACTTCTGGCGACGAAGCAGAGTTATTTCTAAATGGAAAATCGCTTGGAAAAAGAAAAAAAGCAGAATTTGAATATCGAATTAGGTGGGATGATGTTATTTATCAGCCTGGTGAATTAAAAGTTAAAGTGTGGAAAGATGGCAAAGCCTGGGCAGAAGATATTGTAAAAACTTCGTCAAAAGCCGCTGAAATAAATATCGAAATTGATAGAAAAACAATTATTGCTGATGGCGAAGATTTAGTTTTTGTAACGGTAAACATCTTAGATAAAAACGGACTGTTTGTTCCTCGAGCAGATAATATGATAGATTTTGAAATTGAAGGTCCTGGCGAAATTATTGCTGTTGGTAACGGCGATCCAACATGTCACGAACCATTTATAGCCAATGAGCATAGCGCTTTTAATGGTAAATGTCTAGCGATTATTCGAAGCACAGATCAAGTAGGAATAATTAAACTAAAAGCAAAGTCCAAAGGTTTAAAAACTTCTATCGTAGAGATTGAGGTGATAAAATAATAGAATTTAGTTGTCAATTACTTATAAAACAATTTAATAGTGAAAAAAAATATTCTTTTTCTTGCAATTAGCCTCATCCTTTGCGGCAACATACACGCACAAATTCAACTAATACCAACACCTCAATATCTAGAAGTCAAGAACTCAGTCTTCGAAATTGATAAAAACACAAAACTTGTAACTAATAACTTAGATGAATTGTGTTTAAATCAGCTTTTGACTTGTGTAAAAGAAGAAGTGAGCATTGATTTAATACAAGTAAAAAAAGCAAAAAGTGATTATATCGAATTTATAAAAGTCGCAACCGAAGAAGAATTTAAAAATGTATTGAGTAAAACCAGTTTAAAAATAAATTACAAGTCTGATCCAGAAGGATATATCTTAAATATTACTCCTAAATCAATCCAAGTTATTGCGCAAACAGATGCTGGGATATTTTATGGTTTACAGACTTTAAAACAAATAATTACAGCAAACAGAAATGGGAATAACTTAAATTGTCTTTTTATTTACGATTTTCCCGACATAGCTGTTCGAGCATGGCAGGACGACATTAGCAGAGGACCAATTCCTACAATGGAAACCCTTAAAGAGCAAATCCGGAAAATGTCTTCGTTTAAACTAAACTATTTCACCTTATATATCGAACATGTTTATAAATTTGTAAAACATCCCGAGATTGCGCCTGCTGATGGAATCACCAAAGCCCAAATTGAAGAATTAAGCAGTTTCGCAAAACAATATCATGTAAATTTAATTGCAAGTTATCAGTCGTTTGGGCACATGGAAAAAACATTATCGCATCCAGAATACAAGCATTTAGCCGAAAATGAACATATTATATCACCGGCTTTAGAAGAATCTTATAGTTTCCTAGCAGATGTTTACGAAGAGATTGTCCCAGCATTTAGCAGCGAATATTTTAATATTAATTGCGACGAAACGGCGGGGCTTGGAGAAGGAAAATCAAAAACTATGGTCGATAGCATTGGCATTGGCGGCGTTTATTTATATCATATCAATAGACTTAATAAGCTATTAAAGAAATACGATAAGAAAATACTAATGTGGGGTGATATTATTTCTAATTATCCTCAAATAATTGACAAATTACCGAGTGATATTACGGTTATAGTTTGGGGATATCATGCAGCAGAAAATTTCGATTATGCAATTACTCCAATATCAAATACAGGAATTAATTTTTGGGTAGCTCCAGGCGTTAACTGTTGGTCATGTATATTTCCCGACTATCGCACAAACGAAATAAATATATTTAATCTTATTCGCGATGGTCTAAGACATAACGCAACTGGCGTATTAAATACAAGTTGGGATGATGATGGATTAAACTTTTTTCAGAATAACTGGCATGGCTTTGCTTGGGGAGCAGAAAATAGCTGGAAAGCACCTTCGTTAAATTTATCAGCAGAACTCTCTAATGCGGAAAGGATAAAACGTTACGCTTCTTTTAATGATGCGTATAATAAATTGTTTTATGGATTAAAAAACGATAATATTGTTGATTGCATTCTCGAATTTTCATATTTACACAATTCAGCTGTAAGGGATATATTGAGAAACTCTAGGTTTTTTGAACCGATATTTCCCATTCACTTAGAATATATTTCTGCTAACAGTAGCGATGCTAATATTCAGATGTTAAAACAGTTAGATACATTAAGTCTAAAGATTGAAAATATTTCTAAAAATATTGTAAAAAACACAGAGACAATTGATTATTTAAGTTTTTCAATCCAACAAGTTCGCTTTACTTTACACAAGAATATGTTTCGTGTTGATCTATACGATTATATAAACAACAAGAACAATTTGTCTGCTTTAGATTTGAAAAATAAATTAAAAGTCCTAACGCAAGATCTCGAACTACTTAAATCTGGCTATGCAGATTTATGGAACAGAGAAAACAGAAATCATTGGTTAGACGTAAATATGGAAAGATATGATGATTTAATTAACGAGTTTAAAAACTTGGAAAGCTATTGCATTATCACTCCTAGCGACAATATTACAGCAAAAGGAAGGGCTGTAACAATGCGTTCTTTATTCGGAGAATTACCGGTTCATTATTCAATTAATCAAGCTTCTGTTTTTAGTTTTTCTCCGATATATACCGACACAATTTATGTAACCGAAGACGCAAACATAAAAGCTTGTGCAATTAATAATAATAATAATTCTTTTATAATTTCTAAATGCGATATTATTTATCATAAAGCGATAGGGAAACTTTATGCCTTGAATTCGGAGTTTAGCACATATCACCCAAGTTACGATGGCGGTGGGATAAATGCTTTATTGGATGGAGAACAAGGAGATCCTAGTTTTTTAAGAAGTGGAAAGTGGCAAGGTTTTTCTGGGCAGGACATTAAATTAGAAATTGATTTACAGAAAATAGAAACTCTACATTCTTTTTCGATGGGATTTTATCAAAACACTTATGATTGGGTAATCTTTCCTAAGCAAGTCGAAATTTACATCAAAAATAAATTAGATCAAGATTATCAATTATTTACAATTATAAAAGGCGAAACGCCACCAGAGAAACAAGGAAATCTCAAAGAAGATTACACCGCAAATTTCAACAATATTCAATCTCGATACATAAAAGTTATTGCAAGATATTATGGTAAATTACCTGAATGGCATCAGGCCGGTTCGAGTTATGAATCAATGATATTTTCGGATGAGATTATAATTAGGTAAACAATCCGCCAATTGCTCGGAACAATGTAGAGAAAAATAAAATAATGTGGATTTAGAAAAATATAAACCAAATCGCGTGTTTTTACTTTATAAAACGCCTAATGGCAATGTTAAAGTAGATGTACTTTTGCAAAATGAAACTACCCAAGGGTTTGTCAATCCAAAAAGCATGAAAAAAGAAAAGTATGCGTTCGCCCTGCAACTTTCATCAACAAGTTTGTATAATTACTAAATTATTTCTAATTTGAAAAAATCGTTTGTTATGATAAATAGACTTGAAATATATAGAGGCGATATTACAAAACTTAAAGTTGATGTTATTGTCAATGCTGCAAACAGAACTCTTTTGGGAGGTGGGGGAGTTGATGGTGCTATTCATCGTGCCGCCGGAAAAGAACTGCTTCTTGAATGTAGAACTTTAGGTGGTTGTGATACTGGTGAGGCAAAAATTACAAAAGGATATAATCTTCCTGCAAAACATGTTATTCACACTGTTGGGCCTATATGGAAAGCTGGTCGCAGTAACGAAGCCAATTTACTTGCGTATTGTTACAAAAATTCTTTGACATTAACATCCGAAAATAAGCTTGAAACTATTGCTTTTCCGTCTATTAGCACTGGTGTTTATGGTTATCCAATATTGCAGGCTTGTCCTATTGCAATAAAAACTGTAATCGAATTTATCCAAAAAAATGAGTTCCCGTCTAAAGTAATATTTGTTTGTTTTGATGGAGTAGCCGAAAATATTTATCAAGAAAAATTAAAAGAATTATTGAAATAATTTTTTATCGAATAATTACGTTATTAAAACAAAAAACAAATGAGAAATCTGCTGATATTGTTATTATTATGTTCAAAATTAGTCTCATTTGCACAGTTAAATGATATTGAACAGGAAGTTTTTAATGAAATTAACAGAGTAAGAACAAATCCTGAGGCATTTATTCCTGTGATTGACGAGTTTCTTGAATTTTGGGATTCGGATGCTGAGGAAATTGCAGCTGCTAATGAACTTAAAAATGAATTGGAAACGATGAAGCCATTAAAGCCACTTGTTTTTAGTTCAGCTCTTTATAAATCATGCAAAAAACACGGAGATTACGTCAGAAAAACCGGAAAATTTGTCCATTCTAATTGCGATTGTGGTGAAAATATACAATATGGCAATGAGTCTGCAGCTTTTGCTGTTTGCGACTTGTTAATAGATAGCGGTGTGCCTGATAGAGGACACAGAAGAAATATTCTTAATCCCACATTTAGTGAGTTTGCAGTGTATTATATTGCAAGTGTAAATGATGAAATAGAATTTTTCTTTGTGCAGCAGTTTAAGTAATTAGGTTTATACTTGTGTGTACACTTTTACTAACACTTCGACTTGCTGCAATTAAATTGTGTTTGCAAGCTTGTAGTCTATATTTTACTATTAACCAACTCAAGCACTTGTTTTTCAATTTCAAGAGCTTTCTTTTCAATTTCTGCTCCTTCTTTAACAACTTTATTAACAAATTCTTTATCGTCGTAGCCGCCAGTATTAATTCTGACATTAAGGTATGCGCCTCGTACTCCTGTTCTTGCTGCTAAAGCACCAACTGCGGCATCGCTTATAGATGCTTCTAATCCTGTTTTAGCCATTTCTAGCATTACTTCCATACTGTTGCAACAAATTTCCATTGTCTTTAAAGGTATTTCAATTGCATATTTTGTCGCTGCTTGAATAGCCTGCTTACGAATAGCTTTGTCTTCATCACTTGTTTTTGGTAGTCCAAATGCTTCCATAATTTTTTTGTAGGCATTAGTATCTTCATCAACTAATTTTAATAATGAATCGTGATAGAACTTACCTTTTTCTGCCCAGTCGCTATATTCTAGCCATTTGTCTGAGTGGCGATGTTTGTGAGCTGTTAGATTTGCGACCATAGTTCCAAGTGCAGCACCCATAGCACCCATATATGCAGAAACTGATCCTCCTCCAGGAGCTGGTGCATCAGAAGCGGTTGTATGACAGAATTTAACTAAGTCCATATCAATAAGTCTTTCTCCGCAATCTTCTTCCATCATGTATTCAATGATGTTTTTCTTTGGGTCAAAAGGTTTCAATTCGTCAAGTCCTAATGATTTTACTGCAATTTTAATTATTTCAGAGTCTGATATACCAGTAGAACGTCCTTGTTTTTTTAGAAAATATTTTCCAGCATCTAATATTGCTTGTAAGGGCATAACTCCTACGAGTTCTGAGCCAGTTACACGCAATCCGTTGGCACATGCTCTGTCACAAACAGTGTCAAATGCTATGTGAACAGGTGTTATACTAATATCGGTAAGATTCATCGATATTTGAGCTACTCCGTATTCTTCAATAAACCAACCAATTGCTTTAACAGATTTTAGTAATCCAGATTCGTAAACTTTGTTCCCATTTTCGTCGAGTACAATTCTCCCAGTAACGGGATGACCTTCACGTTTTACACGACCACGTTCACGAACATCATAAGCAATTGAATTAGCTTTATGTACCGATGTTGTATTTAAGTTGATATTGTATGCGACTAAGAAATTTCTTGCTCCGACTGCTGTTGCACCAGTTCTTTTTGTGTGATCATTCCATACTGATGGTCCAAAATCTGGCTTCCATTCGGCGGTAGTTATTCTTTTTGATAAAGCTTCGTATTCGCCCGAACGGCAGTTAGCTAAATTCCTTCTTATTGGTGTTTTTGCAGCACTTTCGTAACAGAAAATTGGAATATTTAGTTCTTTTCCTAATCTTTCGGCTAATTTATGTGCATATTTTACGGTTTCTTCCATGGTAATATTTGAAACCGGTATCAAAGGACAAACGTCTGTTGCTCCAAAACGTGGGTGAGCTCCTTTATGTTTGCTCATATCAATAATTTCAGATGCTTTTTTTATAGCTGCAAATGCTGCTTCGCAAACCTCGTCAGGAGTTCCTACAAAAGTAACAACTGTTCTGTTTGTCGCTGCTCCAGGATCAACATCTAATAGTTTAATACCATCAACTTGCTCAATAACATCAGTTATTTGTTTGATTATGGACATGTCTCGTCCTTCACTGAAATTTGGTACACACTCGATAATCTGCTTCATCTTTTTTATTGTTTTATTTAATACAAATTAACGAAGAAATTGATTAATAACCTTAATTATTTGATAAAAAAAAATCTGTTTTGAAGCATTTGCATCTTATTCTAATTTTTACTAAGTTAATTCAATTTTAGTGATGTTTTAGGTGCTTGGAAAGTTAAAATACAACTTTTGTAAACGCTTGTTTAAACTGGGGTTGTCGTGTTTTATGGTTTTAAAAATATAAGCTTTTATTGTATTTGATAAACATTTTTTAAATCTTAATAGAAAACATAATAACAAACAACTGACCTTATTATCAATTAATTATTGGTAACTTTTATGGATAATATCTTTATATATCAGAAATAAGTTAAGTTTGATTTCTATTAAATTCGTTGTAAAACCATTAAAGTTTATAAATCTTATATTTTAGTTCATCGGTTTTTCCAGTAATCTTTAATAGATATTGAAGCCTATCAGACTGTTTCTTAACTTTTTCTTTTTTAGAATTAGAATCAGATATAAACTGAATTAAAAGTTGAATTTTCTTACTGAGGTATTGTTCTGGTGTGTTGATTAGAATATTGGCATTAATATCATCGCTTGAAATTAAATATGTAGCTTCAAGTTTTAGCAATGCTTTATTTATTGAGATTTCAGTCGGCATTAGCTTTAGACTGTCTTTATTAAGTGTAATTTCAAGATTAGCTTTATCAACATAAATGAAATCCTCGTCAATCTCATATTCTTTTAAAAAATCTGTCACAATTTTAAAATTGGATAAGCTAATTTTATTATAACCCGTGTTTTGAGAGTAGTCAACAATATCTTCTGCTAAAAATATGTGGTTGGTTCCTGATATGTTTAGTATGCCTTGCAGTTTATCTTCAA
>JAQVPT010000166.1 GCA_028701945.1 Bacteroidales bacterium | reverse complement strand
AAAAGCATCTTCTGCTTCTCGCTGACAAAACGAAATAACGAAAATAATGATAAAAAAGGAAATATAGTTATTAACAAAAAAGGTTGACATTGTAAACTTTAAGTAAACCAAAATCATGAGAGCTCAAACCGCGAACCGCAAACCGTGAACCGTAAACTGATAAACTGATAAACCGATAAACCGTTTCATTTCTCACAACCCCTCCAAACAATCCCAAACGCCTAAACCCCTATAAATTACTATAACCAAACATTTTTTTACTAAAAAACAACAATTTTATTTGCATATTAAAATAATACTTGTTATATTTGGAAGAGTGTTGTATAAGCCTATATGTTGTTTGTCTTTGCGGGGGGGGGGGTACATATAAACTTCGGCTGTCATAGGCAATACAGAGCATTGAAAAGTATTTTTAAAAGCATAGATTATAACATTATTTTGTGAGAAGATTTGAATAATTATTTGGAGAGAAAGGAAGGAAAATACTTTTTGGAGTGAAATTTTTAGGAAAATGTAGTTAGAAAATAAAAAAATAAAATTATGAAAACTAAAAGCAAGTTACTGATTGTTCAATTATTTTTACTTATTAGTTTTATTTGTACCGCTCAAGTAGAACCATTTACAAGAACTTATGATATTTATCCTGGCTGGACTGGAGAGTATCTTGTATCAATTGAAAAAACTTTTGATGATGGATATATTGTAGCATATAATCAGTATGAATCTTTTGATCATCGTACATCAATTTTAAAATTGGACAAATATGGTGATATCGAGTGGCATAGAGTTCTTGATGAAGACGAATTTCCAGAAGCTATAGCTACTTCTGTTTGTATTGATACCGATAATAATTATTATTTGGCAGGATATTTTCAAAAGTCATACTTCCCAACATTGTGGTATGATTATAATGGTTTTATAGCTAAATACAACTCAGTAGGAGACTTTATTTGGTCTAAAAGTTATGGCTCTTTACCTCACCATGAAACTGATAGTTCACATGGTGCTGAGTTTATATATGATATTATCTTCTATGATAACGATAAATTAATTGTTGCTGGTTCAGAGAATTACTGTCCTGGAAGAGAAATCCATTTTTGGGGTATGCCTTGGTTATTTGCAATTGATATAGATGGTAATTTGCTTTGGGAATGGAATGATTGTACAAATAATGTACATATGCTAATGTTTGGAAATTTTTTTGGTGTAACAAAAACTGATAATGGAAATATTGTTGCTGCCGGAGAATTAGCCAGACAAAGAATTGTAGGAAATAATGCTGCACCAGTAGATCGCCTTGGGTTTATAGGTGTTTTTGATGCAAATGGTGAGTTGCAAAAAAGAAGATCTTGGAATTTTTTAAAGAATGTTTCTATTTTTTACGATGTAAAATCTTTATGGAATAATCATGTAGCAATAGTTGCTTATACTGCAGACACATTGGTTTATGAAGGCGACAAAAAAGAAAGAATATCTTTAATCGTTTTTGACGAAGAATTAACAGAGAAATTTCAATATAATATTAATATTGGAGGAGCAGGAGGTAAGGCTAAGATATCTGTTGACAATGATACAAATATTTTTATTGTTGGGGCAACAATTCCTTCGCTATTATACTCAAAGTCAACAGATACAAATCATATGTTGCTCGCAAAATTTAATAAAAATGCAGAATTAATTTGGAAAAAATATGTAGGCGCAGATAGTTGTCAATTTGCTCTTTCGCAAATGGATGTTGTTGCAGATAATGATGGAGGGGTTAGTTTCTCTAGTTTACATGCGAATTTTAACACCAATAAAACAGGGAGTTATTTTTATAAAATGAACGAAAATGGTAATGGTGTATTTGAATTAAGCTCATTTGCATATCCCGATGATGACGAATATATTATATTCAATAATAACCTTCCTATTACTATTAATAATGATGTTGAAATTTTTCCAAATCCTGCAAAAGGTGAGTTTATTATTGAGATACCTAACACACTAATAAATTCAAGTTTTATCATGATTTCAATAACAGGACAAATAGTTGCCAATAAAATTTTAACTCAAACGCAAGAAACTATTAAAATTAATGAATTGAAAAATGGGATATATATAATAAAAATCCAAAAAGATAATATTATTGTTTTGAAAAAAATAGTTGTTAATAAATAATTTTTAAATATGTTACTTAAACTGCCATAATAGTCTGTCTATAACTATATCTGATTTGTTTTGCCAATAAATTAGACTGTTATTGGCAGACTGGCTATAAATATTTGAAAACAAAAACCGGGCAGAATAAGAGCAAACTGTTTTGACGAATAGACATACTCTCATTCACACCCGGAAATGTATAATTTAATACAATACAAAGTTATGAAAAATTTTAATAAGTTATTTTTTATTGTTGTAATAATGATTATTACAACTAATATTATTGCTCAATCGATTCAAATGCCTAAATGGCCATTAAACGGAAAGGAAATAGATTTTACAGGTACAAATATTACTGTGAATAATCTCAATTCATATTTATCAGGAGCATGTGGAGCAACAAACGGGTATTATGATGAAAGCGACAATCTATTTTTTCATATAATTGACACAAAACTATATTCTCCTGATGGAACTATGGTTGGAGATTTATATATAGATAATGATAATACTCCAGACGAAATGGGTGCCGAAATAATTGTAGTACCTGTAGAGCCTTCAAACAATTGTCTATACTATGTAATTTATCCAATTCAACAACACAATGATGATAATACTCATGTTTGGAAAGTTTGCTACAATCTTGTTTGTTGGTATGGCCCGACTATAATAGAATCAGGAGTATTATGCAGTGAAGAAAATTCAATGACTCATGGTGGAATAGCAATTTCTGATTTTGTTAACCATAATGGCGATACTTTTCATATATTGCAGGTAGTTGGTAAAGGTCCTTTAACACATTTTGGACAATATCATTATGTAAACGGAGAAATGAGATTGTTGGTACGTACTATATTGCCCAATGCTCATCATTTTGATTTTTGTGAGTTAGATATGTCAAAAGATGGGAAAGTGCTTGCAGCTGCACACATGAATATCAACCAATTTAACCCAGAAGCAAAAAACTTACGCATTTGGTGTTTTGATGATAATCTTGGATCTCCACAAGTAATACATGATATAGACCTTGGAGTACCTGGATTAATTACAGAACAGTTTACTGGAGTAGAGGTTTATCAACATCCTGATTACCCAAATCGAAAAAATGTCTTTTGCAGTAGAGTTGGAGGAACTAAATACATCTCTATAATTGATGGCAACTCCCTTATTGGATCATTTGCCCTTACTAGCACTAATTTTGTTTCGAATTCTCAACTTGAATTAGACAGACATGGATATTTAGCTTCGACTTGCAATGATAATCGTTTGCAAGAAATAAATCCAATAAGTGGAGTATATGAAGTGCATACTATTGGTCAGCACAATGCAGTAAGAAACGATTTTATCTATAATTCTCATAATTTAGCACCATTAGTTTACACTTTACCCGATCAAGTTGATCAAGCTGATTATTCGGCATACACAATTGGTACAGAGTTTGATTGTTGCGAGGTTTCGCACCTTAGTGCCATAAAAACACCTAATATGCCTGGAGTTTCTCATGCTTCTAACGGCGACATTATAATTACTGGTTCCAGTGTTTCTTGGACACAAGCTTCAAATCCTTTTACATCAGGCGGGCAACCAATTACTGATATTTATCTAAAGGGAGAATTAAAAATAAACCAAGGTGCAAAGCTAAAAATCAATGGTTTAACTCTACATTTTAAAGAAGGCGAGATACTGGATATGAGTTATAATGCAAGTGGTGTTGGCTCTAGACTTGAACTAAGGAATTCAAAACTTACAGTTTTCGACGACTGCGCAGGAGATGTTCTTTGGGGTGGCGTAAGTTGCTCTGGTAATTGAGCAATAGCACAGGGAGGAACTACAACATCACCACAACCTTATGTATATATGTCAAATTCAACAATCGAATTTGCAGAAAAAGGCATTGAAGCAAATAATGGAGGGATTGTTAGAGCTTACAATAGCATATTTAAAGATAATATTATAGATTTAAAATTTGCTGCATATAACGGTTATGATAATATCTCTTTTCTTTTAAATTGTGACTTAAAAACTACTGAGGATTTCTATAACAAAGGATATTCAGCACCTTGTCACGTTGAGATTTGGACAGCTCCAGGTGTATTATTTTCTGGTTGCAATTTTATAAACGAATATGCAAGCTCTGTTTCAATTGCACAACGCGGTGTAGGAATTTTATCAACAGCATCTTCAATAAGTGTGGTAGAAAAATGTTCACGTATGCCAATATATGGTGGCCCATGTCCAGATGCAAATACAACTCGTGGGAGTTTTATTAATTTACATTACGGAATTAAAGCCAATTCTGGCAGTTTTATGAAACTGAGCAAACAAGATTTTAGCAACTGCGTTAAAGGTGCATGGTTAATAGATTGCGATGCTATTACAGTAACCGAATGTGATTTCGATGTGTCTTCTGAAACATTGGCAAGTTCATTATTATACGATAGTTTTGGCTTGTATGTCGAAAGTAGCACCGGATATCATATAGAAGGTAATAATTTCCATGATGGAGTGCTGGGAATGGTGGTATATAATTCGGGTATTGATGAGAATTTAGTTTATAAGAATACATTTTATAATTTAAGTGGTAATAATAATGCTACAGGTTTGGTTGCAATAGGAGAAAATGCAACAATAACGGGTAAAATGTTCCCGCCAAGTTCAGGATTACAGTTGAGATGCAATACTTTTAATGATGTTGACTATTCTATGGCAGTTCTTGGAGGAACAATTCAAACAACAAATCCTGTTACTCCAAATCCTACAATTGTATCTTCTCATATTAGAAGAATACAAGGCACAGATGATCAGGGAACACTAATATCAACTTATAACAAATTTATCAATATTAATTCTACTACTAATGAATATCACTATTTGTATTTTGATCCGAACGTTTCTACTATGCTAGGTATGTATGTTTATCATCAAACTGCATCAAATGGCTTTTATGTCCCCTCCAATTGTGTTCAAACGAGTTTGTTTACTACATTAAATCTCGGTGCTCAAGCCTGCCCTCAAACCATATATTCTGGTGGCGGTGGTGGCGGCATAATTATGCAAACCATAGGAGGCTTTAATGATGAAGAAATAGGACTTGAAAACGAGATAGCTTCTTTAACATCATATAACGAGTTAAATTTAGAAATATCTGCACAAAATGCAAATATAAACAACACAACTGCTATTTATAATAATTTGTATGAAGCATCTCCTTATCTAACATCAAAAATATTGTTGGCATATCTTAACAATATCAATGTTAGTGAGCTTTCTCGTACATCGCTTATGCTTGCAAACAGCCATCTACCAAGTGATGTAGTGGAGGCTTTGCAAGATGCGGATATCAGTGCTTCTTTTAAAGCACATATTTTAAAAGCACAAAATGGCGAAAATCTGATTGAACAAAAACTTAATCGTATAAATAGCCTAAAGTCTGCTCGTCAGATAAATTACGACAAACTTGTTCGTGAAACTTTGCAAGCTGATACAACACCAGATTTTGCTGAAACCTACAATACAGTTATCGACTTTATGGAAACTCAAACAGACCTACATGCAAAAAAGAAACTTGCAGACTTATACATACATAAAGGTTTGTACGACAATGCTTTAACTGTATTCTGCAATCTTGAAAGTATTGCTTTAAGTACAGATAATGTTGCTCTTTTTAATGATGTTAAAATCAAAGAAATTAAAATTGATACATATCGCACACATACAACTGTAGCAGCACAAAATATTATTTCCGAAAATGAACAATATCTCCGTGAACTTGCCTCCGACTATAACACAAAAGAAGGTGGTGCAGCACGAGCAATGTTAGCATCAGCAGATTTGTGGGACAATTTCCCAATTGTTATTCTTCCAAATCCTGAAATATCAGTAAACAACAAATCTGCAAAAATAAATAATGAATACGACGAAACAGAGTTAATTCCAGAACTCGAATCATTATTCAGCATTTATCCAAACCCTGCAAACAACTATCTATCAATTGAATTTATCAATCCAGATGGTAATTGCACATTCAGTATTTACACTATCAAAGGAGATTTCGTAAAAACCATTAATACCAATCAACAACTTGGTTTTATGAGTATCGATATAAGCGAACTCAAAGCAGGTAATTATATTATAAACTGTAAGGAACTTAATGAAAATCAAAGTTTTATAATAGCAAGATAATATAAGATTTACCTGTAATCCTAAAATAATAAGCTCGAACATTTCGATATAAATCGAAAGTTCGAGTTTTATTTTGTTCTATTGTTCTCATAAAGTTGTGATCCAGTGATTCTGTATCTTCACATCTCCACATTAACTAATCCTCTCATCTGTTTCTTTGTTCTTAATTCGAATGTTCTTACTTCAAATGTTCGTTTGTTCTCTTGTTCTCTTGTTAAAAAATCTTTTGCTTTCAATAATCCTAAAATCAACAAACCGCAAACCGTGAACCGAGAACCGCGAACCGTGAACCGCAAACCGTGAACCGATAAACCGTTTTTCGTTCCCCATTTCATTTCTCACAACCCCTACAAACAAATCCAAACGCCTAAACCCCCTATAAGTTACTATAAACGAACATTTTTTTACTAAAAAACAACAATTTTATTTGCATATTTTAAAAATACTTTTTATATTTGAAGAAGAATTATATAACCCTATGTGTTGTTTGTCTTTGCGGGGGGGGGTACGTATAAACTACGGTTGTGATTGGCAATACAGAGCATTGAAAAGTATTTTTAAAAGCATAGACTATAACATTATTTTGTGAGAATATTTGAATAATTATTTGAAAACAAAGGAAGAAAAATGCGTTTTGGAGTGAAATTTTAAGGAAATTGTAGTTGAATAAAAATAAAATAAAAATAGGATTAAGCATAAGTGTAAATATACAGAGCGACAAAAAGGTTTACACAGGTAAACTAAGTGTTAAGCATTAAACTTAAGAACATGAGACTAATAAAATTTAATTTAGCAATAATTATTACGATACTTTTATGTACCGCGGTAATTGCACAAGAGAGTATTGTGTTTGATAAATCATATTATTTTGACAACGGTGGGATACTAACAAATGGAAAACAAACAAGCGATTATGGCTACATCGCTGTAGGATATTCAAGCCAGACAATGGTAGATGATTCTTATTTAATTATGAAGACAGATTCCATTGGCAACATGGAGTGGTATAATTACTTTGGAATGCAGCATAGCCAGCTATGGGGTGTTGACATAACAGCGTATGGTAATTATATTGCTGCAGGGGCTAATATGGACAATCCTGAATGGCAAGAAAGAGCAGTTCTAATTAAATATAATCAGTACGGAGATACAATTTGGAAAAAGGAATATCTTAGTCCGAATACACCCGGAGATACTGTTTTTTCTCAAACCCTCTTCTACGACTTGGTTTGTACTCAAGATACGGCAGTTGTTGCCGTTGGTGCATGTCATTATAATGATGGTTTGTATCTGGGTAGTGGTGCGGATCCGTTTATTGTTAAAACTGATTATAATGGCGATACAATCTGGACATGGCGGGCTTACATTTTTAATCAATTACATCCTGAATATGGGAATGTAGTATTTTTTTCGGCTGTAACCGAAACAAATGAAGGAGACTATATTGCGGTTGGCCGTTCAGATTATCCTATTGGAATGAAAACATTTCATGGTCCTAACGGCGGTATTCTAGCAAAGTTTACAAAGAATGGAGAATTAATGTATTTTAAGGAATTTCATGATGTGGC
>JAQVPT010000165.1 GCA_028701945.1 Bacteroidales bacterium | reverse complement strand
GAAGCAAGTGGCGGTGCTATTGCAATTTCGGATACTATCCAAATTATTGGAAATAGGATTTATTGTAATGCAACTTATACTACTATCGGAATTACCATTTCTTCTCAGAAATATTTTTATCAGATCAATAACAATTTCTTTAGTTATCAGCAAAGAGCAATCCTTATTTCAGGCTGGACGAACAAAACCGTTGGTAATCACGAAATTATCAACAACTCTTTTAAACGATTAAACTATAATACTACATCTTATGCCTTGTATCTTTCAGGAATCCCTACTGGTGGGGTTTTAAAAATCTACAATAATTTATTCGATGGCTATTATAGTGGTTCACCAACTGCTATTTATCTTACATCTATGACTAATGGAATATTGTTTATTAGTTACAATGCTTTTAACAATACTTTCTCATATTATATTACAGGTACTACCAACGACGGCACAAATATAACTGGCGGAACGTTTACGGTAGATAGCTATACAGGCCAGCCCACTGCAGGCAATTATATCAATGCTGGACATCCAGACACAAAATACTACGACCACGATCTTTCACGCAACGATCTAGGCTGCTATGGTGGCTCGATGTCGGCACGCAATTTTTTCCCAGCTGGAGATGCCAATCACAACAGGGTTTATATGCTTAGCATACCCAATAATGTTTACACCGGCAACCCTATAAAAGTAAAAGCTGATAGTTTTGACAAGTAAATGATGATTGTGATTAAAAATAAAATATTTTTCGTGTCATGGGTTTTGAGCCTAATACTGATTTTCAGTGTTACAAATTCTTATGCCCAAATCACAAATGCAGAATACTTTTGGGATATTGATCCTGGAAACGGAAATGGAAATACAATTCTTGCTTTAGACGGAAATTTTGACGAAGCCATCGAAACCATTTTTAGCAGTGGGGTAAATCAGCCTGCTGTTGGTGTTCATACTTTTAATGTAAGAGTAAAAGATGCCAACAACTTTTGGGGACCTGTATTCACTATGGTTGTGAATATTGAAAGTTCAGTCCTTTCGACTAATAAAAAAATAATTCAAGCCGAATATTTTTGGGATGCTGATCCTGGAAACGGAAATGGAACTACAATTCTTGCTCTCGACGGCAATTTTGACCAAGCCATAGAAACTGTTTTTAGCAGTGGAGTAAATCAACCAGCTGCTGGACTGCATACTTTTAATATTCGAGTAAAAGACTTTGGAAATTTCTGGGGTCCTACTTTTACAAGAGTTGTGAGTGTAGAAAATGCTATTATTGCGACCGACAAAAAAATAATTCAAGCTGAATATTTTTGGGATACTGATCCCGGAAACGGAAATGGAACTACAATTCTTGCTTTAGACGGAAATTTTGACGAAGCCATAGAAACTGTTTTTAGCAATGCTGCTAGTCAGCCAGCTGTTGGATTACATACTTTTAATATTCGAGTAAAAGACTTCGGCAATTTCTGGGGTCCTACTTTTACAAGAGTTATAAATATTGAAAGCATCATTGTTGCAACCGATAAAAAAATAATTCAGGCCGAATACTTTTGGGATACCGATCCAGGTGCGGGAAATGGAACTACAATTCTTGCTATAGACGGAAATTTTGACCAAGCAATCGAAACTGTTTTTAGCAATGCTGCTAGTCAGCCAGCTGTTGGATTACATACTTTTAATATTCGAGTAAAAGACTTCGGAAATTTTTGGGGACCAACTTTTACTAGAGTTGTACATATAGAAAATACTATTGTTGCAAGCGACAAAAAAGTTATTCAAGCGGAATGTTTTTGGGATACCGACCCTGGTGAAGGAAATGGATATACTATTTTAGCTCTCGATGGCAATCTAGACGAAGCAATTGAAACACTTACGAGTAGCAATGTGCCAACACTAGGTTTAAGTCTTGGTGCGCATGTTTTTAATATCCGCATTAAAGACCAAAATAATTTCTGGGGTCCGCTTTTCAAACATGTTGTTGAAGTTACAGATTGCATTGCACCTTTAGTTGATCTTGGAATTGATAAAACTATTTGCGACGGAGAAAATATCAGTATTGATGCCAGTAATCATTTTGAATCATATTTGTGGAGCACTGGTGCTACAACTCAAATTATTAACGTTACTTTACCCGGAACTTATTTTGTTGCAGCAACCGACACTCTAGGATGTATCAGACGCGACACTATTGTAATTCTACCTCAGCAATACGTTCATCTTGGAAACGATACAACCATCTGTTCCATGAGCAATTTAGTTATAAATGCAGGATCGTTCCAATCATATTTGTGGAGCAATACTCAAACTTCGCAATCTATAAATATTTCTACTAGTACTACGAGCAATTACTCGGTTACAGTTACCGATGTAAATGGTTGTATATCAACAGATGCAATACAAATTAGTGTTTTTGCGCTTCCCGATATAAATTTGGGCAACGATACAGCAATGTGTGTTGGCTCAACCCTTACGCTAGATGCAGGAACATTTGCATCATATCTCTGGACTGGTGGAAGTACTGCACAGAATTTAGTTGTTACAAACACAAACACATATAGCGTAACTGTTACGGATAATAATTCTTGTAGTAATTCCGATTATATTGTTGTAACTTTTCATGCTCTTCCTATTGTAAATTTGGGAACCGACCAAGTTATATGCGATAACAATCCAATAACGCTAAATGCAGGTGCATTTTCTTCGTATTTATGGTCCGATATGTCGACAAATCAAACACTTATTGTAAATGCTGCCGGAATTTATTCTCTCGAAGTAACCAACATTTATGGTTGTACTGCTAGCGACACCATTCATGTGAGCGAATCCTCAACAGTAACTTCAGCTTATTCGCATTCAATTTGTGAAGGCGATTCGTATTTATTTAATGGAAACTACCTTACAACTGGCGGAATTTATTTCCAAACACTATCTTCTGCGGCTGGCTGCGACAGCATTGTTGAACTCACATTATCTGTACTTCCTTTGCCTGTGATTTTCTTAGGAAATGATACAACACTTTGCGAAGGAGAAAATATAGTGCTCGATGCAGGAATATTTGCAACATATCTTTGGACAGGTGGAAGCACTGCACAGAATTTAGTTGTTACAAACTCAAACACATATAGTGTAACCGTTACCGATAACAATTCTTGTAGTAATACCGATCAGATTGTGGTCACTTTCAATTCACTTCCTGTTCCAGACTTGGGACCAGACCAAGTTGTATGCGAGAACAATCCAATAACGCTAAATGCTGGCATTTTTTCTTCGTATTTATGGTCAGATATGTCGACTAATCAAACACTTATTGTAAATGCAACTGGAATTTATTTTGTTGAAGTAACCAATAGTTATGGTTGCTCGGGTAGCGATACCATTCATGTAAGCGAATCCTCAACAGTAACATCAGCTTATTCGCATTCAATTTGTGAAGGCGATTCGTATTTCTTTAACGGAAATAATATTACAACAGGCGGAATTTATTTGGAAACTCTCGTTTCTGCTGCTGGCTGCGATAGTATAGTTGAACTCACACTGTCTGTAATTCCACTGCCTATAATTTTCTTAGGAAATGATACAACACTTTGTCAAACGGAAAATATAATACTCGATGCGGGCACTCACGATTCGTATATCTGGACAACCGGCGGCGAAAACCAGCAACTTAGTATTAATTATGCTGATTTTGGACTTGGAACGCATACTATTGGTGTTACAGTGACTGACAATGGTTGTAACGCAACAGACCAAATTGACATAATCTTTGTTTTTTGTGTTGGCATAGACGAGAGCGATGGATCTAATTTCGTTTATTTGTACCCAAACCCTAATTATGGAACGGTATTTATTCAACTCAACAACATTCAATCAGCCCAAAAAGTCGAACTTAAGTTGTTCAATCCTGCAGGTCAATTGATTCAAACTTGGGATAGAACAATAACTCCGGGAGTTCCAGAATCCATCAACTTCGAAAATGCTGTTACAGGCATTTATTATCTTCAAGTGTCAAGCGGTCAAAAAACTAGTTTTCACAAGCTGATTTGCAATTAGTTTTTTGTTTAATTTATCCTCTTTACTTTAGGATGCAGTCCTTGCCTGCAAAATTGCCAAAACATACATAAATACATCAAAATTTTATGAAATATCTATTATTCACTTTAGTTATCTTAAGCTTCATGTCTTGTAATAAATTAAAAGATTTTGTTGTTTCTGATTGCATTTCTAGAAATTGTCCTTATGGATTATCTTCAATTAGCTATGACGAAAAAGGAAATTTAACAATTGATTATGGAACTGGAGACCTTTGTTTAACAAAATATTGGGGAGCTGTGGAATTAAGAAATGACAGTTTAATTCTAATAACGAGAAAAAACTCGACAGGAGCGCATTGTACTTGTGGATACATCTTAACTTATACAATTAGAGGCATCGACACATGTGATTTAAAAATTGGGTTCGAAAAAGATTATGCAAATTTTGTAAAACGTGCTCAAAAAAAAGCAGAAAAATTAAAAGCTGAGCGAAATATAACAGTCAAAGAGCAGAGCAAGTATGATAAAAAAATGAATTTACTTTATTCAAGAGGTTTTAGTAAAAACTGGAAAATACGTAGAGAGATTCGCAATGAATTAAAGGATGATTATAAAACTAGAAGAAGAAAAGATACAAGAAAACTTAAAACACCATTCGACGACGTATATCAGTAAGACAAATAACAATATACAATTAATCTGTCAACCTAATTTCTTTTAGAATAAACAACGAAACGCTAACAGCACCTATGTATAATGCGGAGTTTAGCAGGAACTTTGAAAGTAATTTCACTATTTAAAATCCGCCAAACCGCTTTTAAAAATTTTACCTATATTTACAACAGCAAAATTTATAATTAACGAATGAATATATCAGCGGTTTGGCTAAGTGCTAAAAAGACAGTGAAATCTGTATTATTCCACACTCCACATAGCCGCAACCGTTAGACTGTCTAAAAACCCAACTTTATTAATAATCAATTGTTAATAAAATATGCTTATTTTATTTTGCTAACTCTTTGGTAATTAGTATATTTACTGTATGAAATACATTAATGGAATATCTCGAAATCAGTTAGTATTATTTCCTCTGTCTATGGATTTATCAATCAGCGAAGATAATGAAGTGCACAGCAAACAGTTCAACAATGTCTCGAATATAGAGATAACGGTTACAATGCCTGTTCTCAATATCAAGACCAAGGTTATAATGCCTGTTCTCAATATCAAGACCAAGGATACAACGCTTGCTCTCAATACCAAGACCAAGGTTACAATGCATGTTCACAGTGGGCAGACCAAGGGTACAACTCTTGTTGTACATGGTGGCCATGTTCTTGGGCTTGTAATGCTTTGGTTTGGATTTCCAATTGGGTATGCAAGGGTTGGTATTGGGTTTCTCATCTGGTGTGCGTAGCGTGGTATTGGGTTACAAATCTTGTATGTGTAGCTTGGTATTGGGTAACCCATATTGTTTGTGTTGCATGGTATTGGGTTTCATCATGGGTTTGTGTTGCTTGGGCTACTGTTGTTAAATGGATTTGTGTCGCGTTTGCATGGGTAATTAAAAAAATTACCTGTTGGTAATAATTAATTTTTAAAGAAATGGAAAATCAAAAAATCAAAAAATGTATTCCATGCCAAATACTATCGGCAATCATATTACTAGGTATTATCGGATTAATAATTTGGGGAGTATCAAAAATCTTTTTTTAGTATTATGTTCATTAAATCTAAAATTGACGGGATTACTATAACAATGAAAGTAATTTTCAACATAATATTTTTAATGTGTATTGTAGCACTTTGTTACGGGCAAAGTGACACTACGATAATCAAAAAAAATAAAATTTTATTTAAGTGGACACCAACTTCGCTAATTGGTTATTCCGCTTTACAATTTGCAGGAGAGTTTTCTTATAAGCCGCAAAAATCATTTCAAATTGAATACGGAATGATACTTCCTGAAATCGGATTGACACAGGGACATCCTGACAACAGAGGGCATAGAATAAGAATTGAACAAAGAAACTACTTTGAAAAAAAAGAAAGATGGTATTTAGCTCCTGAATTACACTTTATTTTTGTTCAATATAATTCATCCCAGAGGTTTTCTCAAAATTGGGCTACAGACAATGTTACAGGAGATCGATATGCATTAGACAGCTATCTTGACAATATTGGAATAAAAAAATACGCATTTAGCAGCAATTTAAAATTTGGCTATCAGTATATCTTTAAAAAACCAACACTATTATTTGATATTTATTTCGGGCTTGGAATTAGGTATGTTATTACAAGGTTTACCTCATATCCGACAATTGGCGAATGGGTGCCACCTAAAGACAATTGGCTTGACGGCTACGACTACAAAGAAGGCAATAGATTTGCGCCGAATGGAGTATTTGGAATTAAAATTGGCTATCAAATAAAATAATAAAGCATTATTGGCAACATTGAAAGATGTTATTTTCTTTTTAAGGAAAAAGCAATCACATGAGAAAACATAAATAAAGAAAAAAGACAGCTCAAAAATAAAATAAACATTTGTAGCCAGAATGAAAATGAATATTACCTGATAATAAAATAGCAATGGTGTTTTTAAAACATTGACTGATCAGTTAAATTCTCATATTAAAAAACTGGCAACAAAAATGGATATCCCTATACACTGGTGGGGAAAAGAAGAAAATAAAAAATACAATTCTAAGCTAAATTTTGTAAAAGAATTATACTCAAAAGAGATTGAAAGAAAACAGAAAACGGATAATGTAATTTGCATTATTAAGGCATTGGAAAACACTAGCACATTTGCAAATAAAGATATCAAAACAAAGGCGGGTAAGAATTTCACAAAAATGTATTCGTGTAAGAAATTTGTTAGTCAATATTACATTTACATTCATGATAATAAACTCGGCTTGTGTTATTTAAAGATCTCAAGCTATTTACCATTTGTGTGTGAGTTTTATATGAATGGACATAATTACATCAAGCAGCAATTTGACATTTCTGGTGTAGATTATAAGATGAAAGACAATTCTTTTGTACAAGTTTCAGACAAAGAATTACTAAAAAGTCTGGTGGAAGAGTTTCAGCCGAGTATTGCATTGAATAGAATTTCTTACTGGATGCGTCTGTTTTTTCGTTTTGATAAAGGTGAGCGTTCAACACGTTCTAAATTATTGACTCATAAATGGTTTACTTATCAGACAGAAATATCAAGCAATATAATTTTCAAATCCGCTAAATTTGCAAATTCCTTTTTCCAACGTGTGCTACAAAAGCACCATACCCTCGGATTACCCGATAGGTTGACCAAAATATTTGGTCTTTCAAAGCCTGTACATAACAGTAAGAGTACTCAAAATATGTATTCCGTACAAGCTTGTATAAAACATTGGTTGGAAAAAAATTCCATAAAGTGTTACAATAAAAGCGGCTGTTTGCTGAGAGTCGAAACCACAATTAACAATCCGGATTTGCCCAGGTTAAAGCTAAAAAAGCCAGCCTGTAATTTGCAGGCATACTATTGGTATGGACTCAAATGCAACAGTCGCTATTTGAACACCTTGTGTGATATTGACATTAATTCTCTGACAACAGATATTTATGAAAAATATCAGCAAGCAATTGTTACAGAAAAAGGAGTTCGAGTTGCAGCACCAGATTTACGAAAAAAAGAACAGTTAGAATTGTATGCTGTATTATTGTGTGATGTGAATCTAGTTTCTGGTTTTAAAAATAAGCATTTGCGAGAAAAATTAAAAGAAAATCCAAAAACTGCAAAAATTGCTTATGAACTGAGAAAATTAAGAGAACGTGGAGCAATAAAAAAGATGAAAAACACTCAATACTACAGACTTACAGA
>JAQVPT010000164.1 GCA_028701945.1 Bacteroidales bacterium | reverse complement strand
GGTTTAATCCATATACGGGTGTAAAACACTCAAGCATAATAAAAGGCGATTCGATATATATGTCTATCGCTGCCGCATCAGTACTCGCGAAAACTTACCGTGACGATTATATGCTAATAATACATGAGGAGTTTCCGAATTATAAATGGAGTAAGAATAAAGGTTATCCTACCAAATTTCATCGTGAGGCTATAGCACAATACGGAATTACAAAATATCATAGATTAAGTTATCGGCTGACAGATAAACAATTAAAGATGTTTTAGTGTCTGTTTGAGAATTGTTTTTACAGATATTTGAATAAAAAACGCTGTCCGTTTCACCAATTGGCGAACTTACAGCGTTAATTCGTTTTTTTAATCAGATATTATTTTCTAAGAAAATCTATAACAAGTTTATAAATTGCAGAAATTAAATACATCCCAACAATATTTATAAATGATATAAAAAGACTAAGTATCATAACTAAGAATCCTACTTGGAATAGTTGAGAAAAATATTCTTTAAAAGTATCTACACCAAGACCAGAGAAGGCTCCTGGAATATCAATGAAACTTAGCGATGAAATGATTCCGACAAGCCCATCCATTGGAAAAAATGGCATAGCTACCAATGCAGTTGAAAACAATGTAATTAAACCAATTGATAGTGGAATAATTGCACCAATCACACCAATAGTTTTAAAAACACCAGGCATAATGTCAACTAGATTTGTTGTTGGGTCATTTAAAATAAGTTTAGCTCGATTATATAAAGCTCCAACAATAAATAGATAAGTTGCAACAGCAATAATTAAACACAATACAAATAGAATCAAATGTCTGATAATCGGAAATGCATCCATCTTAAAAACGACATCAAAATAATCCACAGCGACAGAAATAACGCTATAAACACCATACGCCGCAATAATTGCTGCAGCGAGCATAAACATCAGCCTAAATGTCTTTTTAAAAAAGTTTTCTTGTTCAATAATTGCCGCAGGCTTCGAAGTAAATAATCCTAGTAGTTTTTCCATAATTTTAATTTTAAGTATTGATTGTTTACGCAAAGATACAAAAAAATAATTATATCAAATTTTGAATGTTTGATTATTTAGACAATTAGTAAAAAATGCAGAATACTTCGATATGAGTTGGTTTTGAGTGTGTTAATTGTTTGAAAATATTAGATTTCTGTAAAATTATCTTGCTTTTATTGTGTTTCATGCCTGTCTTAACTGAAAAATACGAGTAAAATGGATTTTTAAAAAATTTAAATAATTGTCATATTTTCATTTCTTCTGATTATATTTGCTTCATTATCAACTAAATTTTAAAAAGATGAAAAAAATATTCGGGTTTTGTATAGTATTGGCTTCTTTAATTGTTTTGTGGTCGTGTAATCCAGAGCAAAAAGGGGCTGTAATTGAAGGAAAAATAGTAAATGAAACATCTGAGTTTCTGTTGAATGCAACATTATGGGTACAGCAGTCAGCCGAATATCAGGCATGTTGTTTTCAGGCATTTAATCATGCAAAACTTGCTCTTGATGCAAGAATTAGCTTTGCCTCTGCAGATAAACCTCTTGCCGTTGTCTTTGATATTGATGAAACTTTATTGGATAATTCTTATTTTGAGGCAAATTTGGTAGAGACCAACACCTCATATACAAAAGATAATTGGAAGGAATGGTCTGACAAGAAATGTGCAACTGCTATCCCAGGAGCGATTGATTTTTTGAATTATGTGGAAACAAAAGGAGTTGAGATAGTTTATATTTCTAATCGTCGTGAAAATGAACTTGAAGCTAGTATTTTAAATATGGAGAGTGTCGGATTTCCCTCTGTTCCGAGAGAGAATTATTTATTTAGAACTGACGAAAGTAGTAAAAACAATCGTCGTGCAATGGTAAATGAAAAATACACTATTATATTATTGGTTGGCGACAATCTTTGCGATTTTGATGGAATATTTGAGGACAGGTCATTAAAAATGGGAAAAGATGCAGTAGAAGCTAATAAAGATAAATTTGGTCAAGAATTTATTATTCTACCTAACCCTATGTATGGTAAATGGGAGCAATCATTACCAAATGATACAGTGAAAACTGCCACCCAAAATAGAATTAATAATGTTATCGGTTATAGTGATATTTGTAACTAATAAGTTAATATTCTGTTAATAACATCTTTTTGCATTAAAACAAATTATATCTTAGCGGTATTAATTTATTTAACTAAATACAAATCTACTTATGAAAAATAGTTTTTTAAAATATACTTTGGCAACAATTGTTGGAAGTATTATCACGTTTGCCGTGATTTTTGGTATTATGTTTGGAGTTTTCTCAGCGATTGTAGCCGGTTTCGGTGATGATGAAGTTGTTGTAAAAGAGAATTCAGTATTAAAAATGACCTTATCATCAGATATTCCTGATAAAAGTTCTGATAATCCTCTTGATAATATTGATTTCATGTCTTTTTCGGCGAAAAAATCACTTGGGCTTAACGATATATTAAAAACTATCGAAAAAGCAAAAAATGATGATAGAATTAAAGGGATTTATCTAGAACTTGGTGGTGTCCCTGCTGGAATGGCAAGTCTCGAAGAGATACGAAATAAACTTATCGAATTTAAGTCTGAAGGCAAATTCATTGTTTGTTACTCATCAATGTACACGCAAAAAGCTTACTATTTGGCTTCTATTGCTGATAAAATTTATATGACTCCGATGGGAGCAATTGAGTGGAAAGGTTTAGCAAGTCAGGTTATGTTTTACAAAGGAGCTCTCGAAAAACTTGGTATTGAAGCACAGATTTTTCGTCATGGCCAATTTAAATCAGCTGTAGAACCGTTTTTGACTGACCAAATGAGCGAAGCAAGTAAATTGCAATCACTCACTCTTATTCAAAGTATTTGGGATGATATGTGTGCAAAAGTATCAAAAGAAAAAAACATTGACATTGCCGATTTAAACATGTATGCTGACAGTATGTCTATTTACAGTCCAGAAACTGCTCTCGAATATGGTTTTATTGATGGTATAAAATATTATGATGAAGTACTTGCAGAACTTAATAAAGATAGTGGCGTTGACGACAAGTATAAAGACGATAATATTATAGATATATCAACTTACAGTAAAGCTAGTGTTAAAAAAACAAAAAAGAATAGTTCTACTAATAAAATTGCTGTGATTTTTGCTGAAGGCGACATAGTCGATGGTGCAAAGCCTGATAAAAACATTGCTGGAGATTGGATGGCAGATATTATTAGAGAAGCCCGTGAAGACGAAGACGTAAAAGCAGTTGTACTAAGAGTAAATTCTCCTGGAGGCTCAGGTCTCGCAAGTGAAATAATTTGGAGAGAAGTAAAACTTACTAGAGAAGTAAAACCAGTTGTAATCTCTATGGGTAATCTTGCAGCATCAGGAGGATATTATATTTCATGTCCTGCAAATTACATCTTTGCACAACCTAATACTATTACTGGCTCAATTGGAGTTTTTGGTATGATACCTAATTTAGAAAAATTAATGAATGATAAACTTGGCATCACAATTGACGGTGTTAAAACTAATAACTTTTCTGATTATGGTTCAATTATGCGTGCATTTACACCTGAAGAAGGAGCTTTTATTCAAAAACAGATAGAAGACTTTTATGAGGTGTTTATTGGTCGAGTTTCTGATGGTAGAGAAATGACAAAAGCTCAAGTGGATTCAATTGGACAAGGACGTGTTTGGAGTGGCGTAAATGCCCTTGAAATCGGACTTATTGATGAAATTGGTGGGTTAAACGATGCTATTGAAAAGGCAGTTAATCTTGCTGATCTTGGAGAAAATTATCGTATTTGGGAATATCCTGAAAAAGAAGATTTTATTCAGTTAATAATGTCTAATACTTCTGTAAGCATGTCAGAAAATTTGCTTAAAGAAACTCTTGGAGAAAACTATAAATTTTATCAACTTCTCGAAGACGTTAAAAAACTTAAAGGCGTACAGGCTAGAATGCCTTTTGCTATTGAAATTTATTAATAAGTTTTTGTAAGAAAGCATAAATAATTAAAAGTCCGTCAATGTATGTTGGCGGATTTTTTTGTACACATTATTGGGTGCAAAGTGGGATTTTAACAAATATTAATGCGAGAATTTATACCAATTTATATCGGATGTTTTGCTCGCAAGCTAAAGCGTGTGGTTGAATTGGTATTATCTAAATTTTAAAATTCGATTGCGTATTCTTTCCCAATCTATCAATACAAACAATATTGCTGCACAAAACGGCAATGCAGGCGTGCGGTACCGAACAATAGCGCCTGTGTTTGGAGTGGAAATTCCTATAACTGTGTAGAGAAATAGAATAAACATGGCACTGAAAAGAATAAAACGAGTCGTATGGGTATCAGGCTTTTTAAAATAAAAAATTGCCATGATTACTAATAAACAAAATAATACAATTTCCAAAAATGAGAATAACATAAAAGTTGAATTTACTTCGGATGGGAAAGGCCTAAAAAAGCTATTTGCAAGACCTTCGGGTATGATTCTAATAAAGCTTGCTACATCAGGGCTTAGTCTGGTCAATTCAAAAGTACTACTAGCTTCTTCTTGGAGTTCGGTATAATTAATAAAGTCATTTTGTTTACCCGATAAAGTTGAAATGGTATCGTATCCTAATAGATTATTGCTAAAAACAACTAATACAAAACTTAACGCAATAATTGAGAAAAAGGTAATAATCTGATGTTTTATTTTCATCTTTTTTACAATAAATAGAAATACAACCGCAGGTAAAAATGCTGGTAATACATAAACTTTAGAAATAAACATCAAAGCACATGAAGTAATAAAACCCAAGAGAGAAAATATTGAGAATTTATGGTACAATTTCACTAAAAACCAAAACGCAAAGCCAATGGCAAGCATCATTAAGCCTTCTTTCATAAGTCCAGAAGTCCAAAACCAGCATGAGGGAACAAGAAAAGCGGCAGAAATTAATAAATATTTACTAATTTTAAATATTTTGGTAAAAGCTTTAAATAAAACAAAACAACCAATAAACGAAAGAAAAGCCATTAACACAATGTTAATTAAGATATTACCTTGGGAGATAAGACAGAATAACGCATTAACTCTAATTATTGTTCGATTGTCATTAAATAATCCATAGCTATATTCTTTTGTCCAATGGTTTGCGTTATTGTAATATTTTTGTAATTGTGGTTGGTTTCCTTGTATTCCTGTTACTAGACGCAAATAATCAGCAAAATTATCATTCGCAGCATCATACAAAGCTAAGCCACCGTTATGAAATTTATGTATATCTGATGTTTTTTGATCGTAATGAAAAGTGTACACAGAATAAACAGCAACTCCACCAATAATCTTAATGGCAAAAAGGAGTACAAATATTTGCTTTTTTATTCCTTCGTGATGAAAAAACTTTAAAAAGTATATTCCTATTCCGATTGAAAATGCTGTTAATATTGCTGCTAGATAATTCATTTACTTTTTTCTTGATATCTCTACCCCAACAGCTCCAATTTGCCCCCCCATTGGCGGATTAGTCTTTTTTATCTTTACTTTAGCTTTCTGCAATTTTGGAAATTCATTAAAAACATTTGTTAAAATATCAGAAGCAATCTTTTCTAATAAATTTGATTTGGTGTTTTTAAAAACATCTCTGATAAGTGCATAAGCCACTTGATAATTAATTGCATCATCCAAGTCATCCGATAATTCAGCTTTTTTAGTATCAGCATACATTGTTAAATCGACTAAAAAATTATTGCCAGCAGTTTTTTCTTGTGGGTAATGTCCGTGAAAAGCAAAAAACTCCATGTCAGAAATAAAAATTTTATTCATAATAATTTATTTTGCTCAAAAATATAAAAATCTCTTTGCATAAAGACAGAATGGGCAAATAAAATCAGATAAGAGGCCAAACCGTTTAAAAATCGCATATATTTTCGTAAGTTTGATGCAAAAATAGTGGGTATTATAACACGTGCAAGACAAAATTGAATTAAAAGTTACTTTCAGTCAATTTAGTTAAATACCATTTTTGATTAATCAAATCGAATCTACAACTCATTGAGAAACCACTATTTGGCAATGAAATTGTATGAGATACTGAGGTCTCAGTTTCATCGATATCAACATTAAATTCATTTTTATCGATGTCATTTATATTTGTAATAATATATGACCAGTTATCCTTTGTCCAATCGCGAGCGACGTCTTCTTCATAATACTTACCTTCTATCGGAAAATTTACTCTTTCAATTTGAAAAGTCTTATCTGAGATAAAATGATTATAAAAATCATTAAAGTTTTCATTTTCAACTTCAATTTTTTCTTCAGTTTTTTGTTTTTCTACCTCAACTTGGTCTTTTTCGTTGTTGTTGTCTGGATTCTGGCAAGAAAATAATAAACTCATACTTACCATTAGAATCGCGATAATTGTAAATTTCATAAGAACTAAATTTTAAATTTATAAAATAATATTTGAACTAAATTGCATTAATTGATGTAATAATTTCGACATTCCTAAATACTGTCTCACCGCTACCTCCGTCATAAAAAGGATGACTAACAGTTTTATATTCAATATCGAATAGTATATTTTTATATTTATGGTCAGATACGTTTAGCTCAATATTATTTAGTGTCTGGTGCAATTTCACGTTTCCGTCATCAAAAAACTTATATGAATTACCGTCATCATCATTAAATATCGCCCAAGCTCCATCGGTAGAAAGTGCTACCATATTGAGTCTTGCACTTATGTTTTTTAATTCAGGATTAGTAACAATCTCGGGTTTAATATTATTATCAAACGAAGTAACTTCAACAATATTAGCTGTTAAATTATACATCTCATCATTGCAAAATGAAATGTTGTTAATTTTCACTTTAATATTTATTTTTTCGTTGAACTCATCTTTCACATTCCAGTAATCTGAAGTAGATTTTGATTTCCAATCTAAAGGAATAAATTTCTGAATATTTTCATAATTTGTAAAGCTAATCATATCATAATTTGAGAGATCAAGTTCTGTACCATTTACGTTGATTTTGTCATTTAGTAAAGGATGTTTAATTGAAATCATTGTTGGCGACACGTCAAAAATCATTAATCCTTCAACTTCAATTTCATTGCTAAACTTTAATACAATATAACTAGAATCTATTTCTATATTAGAGATTTTTAGATCGCCTAAATTGGCTCCAACTTTCAACTCATTTGCATCGATAACTATCTCACTGTCAGTCGTTTTTATATTATCACAGCTAACCACCAATACAATAATTCCAATAAGTATAATAATAATATTCTTCATTTGATAAAATTTGGATTAATTTAAAAAACATTTTAGATATTTACATTACAAAAATAAAAAAACTTTACAAAAAACTGTATTGGGACGTTATATTTTATAAAATAAAAAGCTGCTTTTAGTATGGAGTAATAAACCTTGTGATAATCTTTTGTCGGCTTGTTTGATTAAAACCACTAATTTTATAGTCTCCAAATACGAGACATTCTTTGGCTTTTACTTCCAATTTTTTTGCCGCCATAAGATAAACTGCGGGAGCGGGTTTGCCTTTTTCAACATCTTCGGCAGATGACCAGTAATCGAAATATTCTTTTATTCCACGCTTTGTTAAAACATGTTTTTGCAAAAAAAAAATCCCGCTTTTGCGGGATTTTAATTATCTTATTTCTCATTTAATCTCTAACTAAATGTAGTGCACCATGTTCATCATACGGCTGGTCGTCCATTCCTTCCGCTTTGATAATGTAGTAATATACTCCAGGAGCAGCTTTTGTTCCGCCACTTAGTTTGCCGTCCCATCCAGCTTCGTAATCTTGCCAGTTATCCCACTCATAAACAGTACGACCATAACGGTTTACAATCATTCCGTTAAATGTTCTTAGCGTTTGAGCT
>JAQVPT010000163.1 GCA_028701945.1 Bacteroidales bacterium | reverse complement strand
TTGCCCATCAAGCCGGAATAATATCGGTAATACAACCGGGAGGCTCTATCCGCGACGAAGAATCAATAGAATTCTGCAACCAAAATGAAATCTCGATGGTATTTACAGGATATAGGCATTTTAAACATTAAGAAGGGTTTAGGATACAGGATTTAGGGTTTAGGTTGGATTTGTTAAATTCCTTCTTACAAAATTCTAAACCCTTAAAAAAGACCTTTATTATTCCTTAACAAATTGTTTTCTAACTATTATCTCCTTGTTGTAATAAATATTTATAAAATAGTATTGAGATGGAAATGTATTCATGTCTATTTCCATGTTTTTGGTGATTTCAGAAGATTCGTAAACAATTTTCCCTGAAGAATCATACAATTGAATTTTGTTAAACTCCAAAGCAGATTCAACAAAAAGCACATCTTTTACCGGAGATGGATATACTTTTACTTCAAAATTATCCGTTTTCGTGTGAAAATGGTCCGGTTCTATGAACGTTATCTCAACTGTATCTGAATCGAAACACATGATACTGTATTGGTAAAACTCTGTCCAAACAAATATGTATGTACCGTATTCACTCACACAAACTTCGGAATTAACCATATCCTCGTCATCAATCACAGCCACACCTGGTCCTTGAATTTGTTCCCAGCTCCCCGTATTTGCTCCGTTATACCAAGTGGCATCAAAAAAGGTGCACGTTCCTGCCACCAACTGATTGGTTCCGGCATTTGCTTCCGGTAATTCACAGCATGCAGGATCGGATACCGGTAAAACCAGAATATTAAGTGTTGTGTCGTATACACATCCAAAATCATCAGATACCGAAAACACATACGGTAATTCTCCACTTATTTCAGGAATTGCTTCGCCATATCCATCTTCTGCCCCAGTATCAAATATGCCATTGCCTGTCCACTCAGTCTGGTATTGACTATTAATATGCCAACAAGTATCCTGATATAAATCGGTATTAAGTTCTACCCCGAGAGAGAAAACATATCCGTCATCATGCGTCATATGGTCGGTAAAAGTAAAACACCAGAACCCATTCAGGGGACACCCCTCTAATGCTTCAAGGGAGTTCTCGGGAGTATATGTACCGGGAGGCAAATAATATCTGCTGCTATAGTAGGTGCCAATATTATCGGTGTATGAATAAGTATATTGTAAAGCTTCCTGATTCCATGTTCCATATTGGGGATTATATTCGGTAAAAGTATAGCTATATCCGCTTCCCGGAGTGAGATTCCCCTGGACATCTACCGGTTCACCTAGATAGGTAGCATTGGCACTGCTGCCCCATTCTTTTAACAATACCGATTGTCCGTTGGGGCAGGTGAGTTTAACATCCAGATCACCCAGATAAGAATGTTCTATATTTAGGTGTATTCCTAAAATATCTGAAGCATCATTTAATACTGCACCTGTAGGGAAATCTGTAAATTCAAAACAGGTATCGGTATCAACTCCTACTTCATCTGTACCCAGTATTGCATCATTTATGTAAATAGTATCATTTATTTGAGGAAAGTACGTATGCTGAGAGCAATATTCCCAATCAGTTGTTTCTATATTACCGGCAAGAATAAATGGCATTCCTTCACACACTGGACTATCTGCATATGTTTCTGAGATATCAGGTGCTAAAGAAACCCAGATTGGCACTTTATCTACTCCGTTTCCGTTACATAAATACTGATCGTGTACATGAACACTTAGCACATATCCTCCACTTGTATCAAATGTGTATTGTAGTGAATCTGTTCCCCATCCCTGCATGGTTAATGTATCTACTCCCAAACGGATTAATTCCCATGTAAAATGGATTTGTTCGGTAGTTTGCGTATAGTCTGAATTATTATTTACAAAATTGCATTCAGCAAAAAAGCTTACTGTTTCCCCTTGGCAAACTGAAAATCCGGTGGCATACTCAGATGCTGTTTCGCTACTTATCTGTACTTCAAAGTCCTGACAATATGAGATAGATTCCAGAGTAGTTGCCTGAAACGGTCCTGACCACATGCTGCTTTCTCCCACACCGCAATGCGATTTTAAATAAATGTAATATTCAGTTGCGGGTTCCAAGCCACCTATAATTATTTGATTATCAGCAATTCCTGCTATCTGGGAATTATCATCAGGACTTGCACCTAATGGGCCATACGATATATCCCAAAATTCGACTCCCGGTATTTCTTCCCATGATAGTTCAATAGAAGTATTTGTAATCTCATCTACCAAAATTTCATTTGGTCCCTGGCAATCGTCTGAGACTCCCTGTAAGCAATAAGAATAATTAATTCCGGCATTATGCCATTCGTTGTTAAAGACATAAGCACTTCCAAAATTATCTTCAGATGCTATCCAAACCAGTTTACATATGTCATCAGGTGCAGAAAGGCTGCTTTGAACAGACAGAAATCCATTTTGCAAATCCACATCTTCGGGCAATTCTATGCTCATTTTATACACAGGTATTGCATCTGTTTCAGCATTCCACATAAGCCCTGAAAATGAGATATTCCCATCAAGATTTAAAAACTCATACAGGGTATCTTCCATTTGTCCGAAGTTGTTCTCACAGAATCTCACATTCACAGGTAATACTTCAATGCCCTCGCAAGCCTGCCATGGTTCACCATTACTATTTACGAGCATCATCCATATATCCACTTCCTGAATAAGACCTTGTGCTCCAATATAAGATGCCGCAACAGATTGATTCGACAATACATCGGAAACTTGAGGTAAACTATCGGTTAATAAAGTGTTTGACGCAAGGCTGTTTTCCTCGCATTGGTTTTGCACTGCTTCGATTTCACGAGAACCATCAGGGTCTGTCTGATTGGGAATATAATCATTACCATCAATTGTTACATTAAGGCAGGCAGCATCTACCAAATTTCCGGGCTGGGCATTGGGGCTAAGATTGTAAGTTAACCAAAAATAGTGTGTTCCTTCTGTAAGCGTTTGGTTACAAGAAATGGTAAATTCTCCCGAAGGATTTATGTATTCATTACCCACGATATCGGTCAAATCAAAATCAGGTGAATTTCCTGTATAATAAACCGTGGCAGTTAAAATATCTGTTTCGCTATCTGTTGAACCTGAAGTACTATATTGCATTTGGGTAAGTTCTATTGGAACTCCACTGCCTGTCAATTCTATTTGCACACCAATTATTTCCTGATTTACAGAATGTGTGTACACAGAATCCGTATTATTCTGCGATGTATTCACCAAACTTAGGTTTAAAGGTTCAAGCTGTGTTTCCCACAATCCGCGTCCATATGTAGCTGCTCTTAACTTAGTTTCGGAAGCATTACTATCATAATATATCTCCAGTTCGCTCACTTTTACGTTTGGCAGACCATTATTAAAAAGCATCCAATCAGCATCTCCCCGTTTACGATATACACCTACATCAGTTCCACAATACAATTCCGTTTCCTCAGTATTTTGCTTGTTCTGAACTACTGTATTAACGGGTAAAGCAGGTAAACCGGCAGAAATTGATTCCCACGTGTCGCCACCGTCCACTGTTTGATATATTCCGGGTGAATCGTAACCGCTCATTGCTATCCATACTGTATTTGGATCGTCGTTTTTAACACATATATATTTGATATTCGCCACATCTGTGGGCAGACCGTCAGAAATTACAGCCCAACTGAGTCCATTGTTTGATGTTTTATAAATTTGCTGATAGTCTGCAGCATAAATTACCTGATTATCGGAAGGTGCTATAGCTAACGAATGCAGTTTAGTGTCGGAATTAAAACTAGTTATCTGCATCCAGCTGTCTCCCCTGTTGGTTGTTTTGTACACATCATTATAACCAATATACAGCACCTGTGGATCAACAGGATCTATCACATAAGGTGTAACCCATGCACCATCGGGATTATTGTTTGGTGTGATTTCTTCCATATTTTCCCAATGATCGGTTGTTCTGTATATTTGTCCGTTTTCAGAAGTTCCGTACTGAATATTGTTGTTTGTGTAATCAATTAGGCACTCCATACCATCACCACCAATAACATCCCACCAGTTTCCACCAAACTGTAGTTTGGTCCCGTTATCCTGCAAACCTGTAATTACTTCGTTGCTATTGTTTGCCGAAACTCCTAAACGGTACATTTGGCTGATACCCATTCCATTTGTTTTGTCTACCCAGGTTTCACCATAGTCTGTTGAAAGGTATAATCCGCCATCGTTACATTCAAACAAATCATGATTGCTACGATATTTAAGCATATGTTTGTGGCAATGCACTTCTTGAACTCCTCCATCTCCAATCCAGTGGTTTGCCAAGTCCCACGAGTTACCATTTGGGTTAGTTACTGCTCGCCATGTATTAATACCTCCTACCACTATATAGTAATCTACAGCTAAAGCCAAATTGTATTGTGACTCACCGTTATCCTCATCGTATCCGCCTGCAGACCATCCAAGTAAGTTTTCCTGACTACCATAACTTCCATAGGTGTCATTTGAAACATTATAATAATACACAGCATGTAATCCATTGTCTTCATTAGCCATTACTAACCACACATGTGATGACCACCCCCCCGGATAATAATCTATTTCTACACGACCCTGTCCGGTTTCATCTATTTTTATAGTCCAGGAATCTCCGCCATTCTGCGACATGTAAAACTTCCCATCGGTAGTACCCCCAAATAATGTCGTAAAATCGTCGTCCATGTATTCCAAATCTATAAAGTCGAGAGTGGAAATCTGCGTCCAAGTGTTGGCTGCATCGATAGTTTTATATATCCCCTGGCTGGTAGCAGCTAAGAGAACATCGGTATTAGATGGTTGAATTAGTAGGCGATTTACCATCTGGTGGTCTGCCGGCGAAAAAGTTAAACCGGTTGTATTCCATGTAAGCCCTCCATCGGTGGATTTTAATACACCAATGCTATTGTTATCCCAATGGTCTTTATCGCCTGTTGCAATATAAATTGTTTGAGAAGTTTCGTAATCATTGGGAATAATAATATCGCTCACGCCCAACAAAGGGTTATCATCGGTAAGGCAATCCCATGTATTGCCATCGTTGTGAGTTACCCAAAGTCCGCCTGAAGGAGATCCTACCCAATAAGTATCCAGATCGGAAGGATGAAACGCCACACAATTAATACGGCCTATTCCGGCATATCCACCTTCTGAGGTACTGGTACCCAGAAATGTCCAGTTTCCACTACCACCCGACTTGGCTGTTGTTTTGCTAGTAAAATCATGAAAACGTTTTAATGCATTAGTTTCGGGAAATGCTCCGGTAGAAGGATTTATCTGACTTTCCATATAGTATTCCCAACGCTTGAACTGTTTCCATCCACGGGCTTTGGTTTGTACTCCATTGTTCAGGTAATAACCAGCTTTTACATTGTAATCGTTCCAAAAATCATTAAAAGCCTGCTGATAATCTGTTAAGGTAAATTGATCTTTCGACTTTTCTTTAGGTAAGTTTTTTGTCCACGACTGTGCATTTACACTCACTCCAACCCATACTATTAATGCCAGAAGCAACCATCTTTTTATCATCAAATATGTATTTTACAAGTACTTTAACCTACAATTTTAGGAATTTTAATTGTAAATCCATAGCTAACTTACACCTGATTTTTATCACATAATTTCCACTGATAAGTGTACTTACGTCTATATCAACCAGTTTGCCTTCGGTTTTTTGTTCCAGAACTTTTCTGCCAATGGCATCGTAAAGTGTGATGTATTCAATTTCAACATCGGAACTGATGAATAACACATCTTTTGCAGGATTGGGATATACCTGAACAAATCCTAATTTTTCGCCTGTAATAGCATTATAAACAAATACTGTATCACTTCCAACAGCCATACATTCGTTATCATCGGTTACAGTTACACTATATATTCCTTCATTCAGGTTATTGATAGTTTCGGTATCATCTCCGTTAGACCAGTTGATGGTATATGGCGGTAAACCTTCGGTAATATTGAGCGTAATTTCTCCGTCTGCTGCGCCTGCCATACTTTCGTCGGTGGTTTCGAATTCTAGAACAGGATTAGCATTAAAGGTAATGTTTACCCAAGCAGTATCGTTGCAAAAATCAGGTTCGGCGTATTCAGGTCCATTCATACTGATGTAATATAAGGTATGTACTCCAAAAGTTGTAACGCAAACTGTATCAGGGTCTTCACTGTCTTCTGTCCAGAATTGAGCGGTTGGATCAGTCGGTATAAACCAAAATCCGTCAATGCTATTCTCTGATGAAACTTCTAATTCTTCAAAGCAATTTCCACAAACAGAAGTGTCTTGAGTTGTAATAAATGATATAGGCTCTTCCCAGAAGGTAACAATTACAGTATCTCGTGCAGAACAAGGTCCGTTGTTTTCTATCCATATAAAACTACGAGAGCCATAAATCGAAGAACAAACTTCAGCATGAGGGTCTTGTGAGTCTGGATCAAATATTATTCCATTTATAGGTTGCCAACTTCCGGGAAAACCTGCTGAAGTACAATCTAATTGTGTGTATGGTCCACACACATCAAAATCATCACCTGCATCAATTAACGGAACTTCATGAATAATAATATAGTCTGTCTTAATTTGTGGATCACTTGTTCCATCATCGTTGCTTACTGTGAGGCTTACTGTATAAGTCCCGGGTAATGAATAAGTATGTGTTGGGTTTTCTAAATTGCTACCAGACCCATCTCCAAAGTCCCATGTCCAAGACGTTGGGTTGTTTGTACTTTGGTCAGTAAACTGAACAGTAAGTTGTCCACAGTATTCTGTTATATCAGCAGTAAAATCTGCTATGGGTGGGGTGGGTTGGTCTGCAATAGTTACTATAATGCAATCTGAAACAGTACAGCCATTGTCATCAACAACTGTTACACAATATGTTCCTGCATTTAAACCTGTTACAACATTTGTAACAAATCCACCAAAATCCCAAGCGTATTGATAAGCAGGGGTACCATTTTCAGCAATTGCTGTTGCTGTACCATCACCAGCTCCTGCACTGCTTTCTTCAGTCATTTCAAGTATTAGTGTTGGGCTTGGGTTTACACCTACTATTACATTATCGGTAGCAGTACATCCATTAGCATCTTCTACAATTACAGTATAAGTATCAGCAGCATCTATAAGTAAAGTTTGGGTTCCTACAGTGCCATTCCATTCGTATGACACAAAGCCACTATCTGCGTCCAGAGTTTCAGATGTACCATTGCAGATATTAAAATCGTCACCCAAATCAACTGTGGGCAAATCATGGATTGTTACATCTACTCCATCGGTTCCGGTACATCCGTTGGCATCTTCTACCACCACGGTGTAAGTATCGCTGGTTGACACGGTATGGGTTTGATTACCTGTGGTTCCGTTCCATGTGTAGGTATCAAAACCACTAGCTGCATCTAATGTTACGCTGCTGCCGCATTGTTCCACATCGTCTCCCAAATCTACCGTAGGTATATCATATATTGTTACATCCACAGCGTCGGTTGCAGTACATCCGTTGGCATCTTCTACAATCACGGTATAGGTATCGGTGGTTGACACAGTATGGGTTTGATTACCTGTGGTTCCGTTCCATGTGTAAGTATCAAATCCTGCTCCGGCATCTAATGTTACACTGCTGCCGCATTGTTCTATGTCTTCGCCAAGTTCAATAGTAGGATTGCTATGAACCTGAATAAGACCTGTAAAAACGTACTCGTCAGAACCTTGACTGTTTGTAGCAGTGAGGCTTACAGTATATGTTCCCTGAGCACTATAAAGATGAATAGGGTTTTGTTCTATTGAGCTTTCCCCGTCTCCAAAATCCCAGTACCACGAAGTTGGATTATGTAAACTTTGGTCGGTAAACTGAACTTCGAGTTGTTCGCATGCTTCTGTTATATCTGCTGTGAAATCAGCCTCAGGAACATGCGG
>JAQVPT010000162.1 GCA_028701945.1 Bacteroidales bacterium | reverse complement strand
ATTTCATGATTGGAATGGAACTCTGTATAAAGAACAAGGAACGGTTACTTTAACAAGATAATTTAAATACAATATTTATTATAGAGACTATCTGCTAATATCAGATGGTCTCTTTTTTGTTTGATGTAATAATTGTTGTTTTATCAGTTGTTCTGCTGTTCTGCTGTTCAGCTGTTCTGCTGTTCGATTGTTCAGTTATTCGATTGTTTTTACTTTAAAACTCAGTTCTCAGTAAATTTATTGATACCTAGCAAGGTGGTTGAGCGAAGCGTTGCATTGAGCGACTTGTGCAGAGCGAATCCGAAGTAAGTCGAAACGCCGATAACGCTAATACTTGACCAATTGAACTTTAATATAAAAAACTAATTTCCTTTTTTATAAAGTTGATAGCTTCTTGTGTTGGCGAAGTATCAATTTCAATAAGTTTTTCAAATATTGCTTGACTTAATTTCAGTGCATTTGCATTAGTGTCGATATCTTCGAGACATAAGTTGACAAGTTTTATTGTTTTTTCTTTAGCGTTTCTTACCATTTCCCACGCATCAATAGACAAATATAATTGCTGCGATAAGTTATGTTCAAATTCACTTCTGATGAGAACTAGCATTTCCTTATGTAGTTGTTGAACTGTCATGTTTGGAGTTTGAAGACGCACAATTACACTGTTTGGAGAAATCCTTTCAAGAAAAAGAATAACCCTTTCATAAGCTTGTAGCCGTATTGGAGTAATAATCTTTTTGTTTTGTAAAACTATTTCGGCTTTTTTTATATCGCTTTCCTTTTTTAATACTTGCTTTAATGTAAAGTAAGCAGTAAAGAAAACTATTAGACTTGGAATTGTGATTTTTAGTATTTCTAGCAACATGATTTAAAAGTTTTGATTTATGTTTTACAATATTAAATAATTTAATTATAAGTTGGTATATTAGCAGATAAATTTTATAAACATTTTGATATGGAAAAAGCATCCGATAGATTAAACCGAATGTCAGTGTCAGCAACTCTTGCCATGACACAAAAAAGTCGTGAGTTAAAGGCTCAGGGGTATGATGTGATTAATCTTAGCATTGGAGAACCTGATTTTGATACTCCCGACCACGTAAAAGAAGCAGCCAAAAAGGCAATAGATGAGAATTATACTCACTATCCACCTGTTCCTGGTTACGAGTCGCTCAAAAAAGCAATTGTTAATAAATTTAAACGAGAAAATAATCTCCAGTTCGATGAAAATCAAATTGTTGTTTCTGCAGGAGCAAAGCACTCAATTATAAATGTGTTTCTCTCTATAATTAATCTTGGCGATGAAGTAATAATCCCCGCACCTTATTGGGTTAGTTATGTTGATATGGTAGGATTGGCTGAAGGTACTCCTGTTGTGGTTAAATGTGGAATCGAATCTGATTTTAAAATGACTGCAAAACAACTTGAAGAGAATATTACTCCTAAAACAAGAGCAATTATTTATAGCTCACCATCTAATCCTACAGGAATGCTTTATTCTAAAGATGAGCTTGAGGCATTAGCAAAAGTTATAGAGAAATATCCGAATATAATTGTAATTTCTGACGAAATATATGAACATATCAATTTCTTAGGTGAACATCAGAGTATAGCACAATTTGCTGCTATTAAAGATAGAGTGGTTGTTGTGAACGGAGTATCTAAAGGTTATGCAATGACGGGTTGGAGAATTGGATATATTGGTGCTCCTCTGTGGATAGCAAAAGCGGTAACAAAACTGCAAGGGCAATTTACTTCAGGTGCTTGTACAATAGCTCAAAAAGCTGCCGAAGCTGCACTTAATGCAGGGTCTGATTCTTGTAAAGAAATGAAAGCTGTTTTTGAAAAAAGACGCAACCTCGTTATGGGCTTGTTTAAAGATATTGAAGGAATAAAAATGAACGAACCGCAAGGAGCATTTTATGTTTTTCCAGAAGTTTCATCTTTTTATGGTAAATCTTTTGAAAAATATACAATAAACAATTCTGAGGATCTTGCTTTGTATATTCTTGAAACTGAGTTTGTTGCATCTGTTGGCGGACATGCTTTTGGCTCACCAGAATGTTTGAGGTTTTCTTATGCAACTAGCGACGATGTACTTATAGAAGCTACTAGTAGAATTAAAAGAGCTTTGTCGAAATTAAAATAAAAATATACTTTTAACATTTGGGCGGTTAATAAAAGCATTTTATTAACCGCTTTTTTTATGAAATGTATTGTAAAATTTCTTAAATTTGCTCTATTCTAATTCCTAAAGCATAATAAACATGAAACAATTTTATCTTTTTATTACTGTCATATTGTTTTTGGGACTAATCTCAAACGCACAGGTATCTTACTTTTCGTATGAAGAAGCTCTTGCTAATAACAATGTTAGAAGTATAGAGGAGGATATTTATGGAAATGTGTGGATCGGCACAACCGCGGGAATTACAAAATTTGACGGTACAAGTTTTACTTCTTATAATACTCTCGATGGGCTTGGAGGAAATATTGTGTATGATATTCTTGCACACTCTTCTGGTGATGTTTATGCCGCAACTTCGGGAGGTTTGTCAATTTTTAATGGGGCTGTTTGGGTAAATTGGACAGCGAGTGAGGGGTTGCCAGCAAGTACTATATGGGCAGTTGAAGAAGATAATGCAGGCAAAATATGGGTTGGTACCTCCGATATGGGTGTAACATACTATAACGGAGTAAACTGGTTTCCCTATGGCGTTGATCAAGGATTAATAGCGAATGGTGTTAAGGTTATATATGCCGACCGAAATGATAATATTTGGTTTGGAACAGGTAGCGGACTATCTATTTATGATGGAGTCGAATTTAAAAATTTTAATGCCTCAACGGGGTTGCCTGGTAATCTAATAAACGACATCATTCAGCTTTATAACGGTAATATTGTTATTGCGACAAATGGAGGTCTAGGTATTTATGATTTTCAATCGTGGACATCAATAACTACGACCGGAGGATTACCAACAGCTAATATTTTAACAATTAAAGAAGATTATGATCAAAATTTGTGGATGGGAGCTTCGGTCGGACTTATAAAATACGACTGGACTAATTTTACAATTAAAAATTACGATGACGGATTAACTAGCACTATTGTTACTAAAATTCTTATTACTCACGTTGGCGATAATAAAATCTGGGCTGGCTCATTTCAGAATGGGCTTACTGTTTACGATAATGCAGATACATACATTATCTATCGAAAAAATAAAAATCTAATTAGTGATAATGTCCAAACTATTTATGTTGATGATGATGAGATCGTTTGGATTGGTACCGATGCTGGCGTAAATAAAGTTGATGACCTGCATTGGAGAACTTACAGGACTTCTGATGGTTTGACTAGTAATGATATTTTGTGTTTTCATAAAGATATAAGTGGAAATCTTTGGGTTGGCACTTCTAACGGACTTAATATTATTGGTGGCCAATTAGTTACTACTTTTGCTGTAGCAGATGGGCTTACAAGTAATATTATTAATGGTATTACTTCTGATGCTGCTGGTGTTGTGTATATTGCTACTCCAAACATGATTAACGTAATTGATGGTGGCGTGGTTACCGATACAATTGGTATGGTTGACGGCTTGCTTAGTGATAATATTAATCAAGTGCATTATGAAAATGGACGATTGTGGGTTTTGACAAATAATTCAATTCAATATTATGATGGTGTCTGGCATGATGCGACTTTATCGGGTTGTGCAATGACTCCTGATAGCTCAAAAGCTAAGTGTGTTAATAGTGATGTTGCTCAATATTTTGGAACAGATAAAACATTACGTTCTTATCCAAACGGACAGACAGGTGCTTCGTGTTTTGAACATCCTTATCCAGGAACTTCTGTTATTGATGCAATTGCTGAGTCTCCGTTGGGAATGATTTGTTCTTTTGATAATGGAGATGTACAGATTTATACTTCCGGTTCTACTTGGGTGCCTCTAACAGTACCGTATGATGTTTCATTCGTAGCAGATCAAGGAAATAATTATGCTTGGGTAGGTTTTGAAGCTCATGGAATTATGAAACAATGTTATTCTTGCACTGAAACAATTACTTATGCCGATGTTCCTGAAACATGTCATAATGCAAATGATGCTACTTTAGTCCTAACTTCACCTGTTGGTGCTTATACATATTCAATTGATAATGGGATTAATTGGCAATCTTCAACTTCTTTTAGTTCTTTATCGGGTGGATATCATCATTTGCTCGTGAGAGATCCTGGTTTACATATTGTTGCAGATTCTGTTTTGTTTATTGAAAACTATAATATTATTAATGAAGCAAATATTACGTTTACTCAAATGATGTGTAATGGAGATGATGATGCCCAGATTGTATTGGCATATTCAAACCTTGGCTCACATGAATGGGAAAATGGAAATACAGTATTGTATTTGCGTGAAAATTTAAGTGCTGGAGTTTATACTGTTACTGTTTCTGACGGTGCTGCGTGTACTAGAGTTTTAGAAAATACAATGGTACAACCTGATCTTCTCGGACTCACAGTGGATTACGAAAACGTAGTTTGTTTTGGTGAGGCTAATGGAAGCATTAGTTTAAGTGTTTCGGGTGGAACATTACCATATAAATATCTTTGGAGTAATAGCAGTACAACTGCATCTATTATTGGATTGGAAGCAGATGATTATTCTTATACTGTTACAGATGCAAATGGCTGTTCTATAACTGGAATGCAATCAATTAGTGAGCCTACAGAATTGATTTTGATGGGTGTTGTTGATAATATTGATTGTTATGGAGAACATACTGGTAACATTGATATTACATGGAGTGGAGGAACATCTGAGTATGTAGTAGAATGGAATCCCTCTAATTTTGTTGATAATAATGATATTATCTTAGCACCAGCAGGCGATTATAGTGTTACTGTAAATGATGATCATTTGTGCTCGGTTACTGCTGAGTTTTCGATTATTCAACCAAGTGAGATAGAGATTATTTCTGTAGATATTACAAATGTTCATTGTTTCGGAGACTCGACAGGTGAAATACAGCTTGAAATTCAAGGAGGAGCTGGAATACTCTCGTTTGAGTGGGAACTAGTAGGACAACTTGGTATATTTGCAACAAACGATACACTTGTTGATTTATCGGCAGGAGTTTATAATCTAACAATTACAGACGAAAATTCATGCGGGTTGACAAATAGTTATACTATTACTCAATCTCCCGATTTGGAGCTTACTCTTGATGTATCTCCGATATCTTGTGGTGGATACGAAGATGGTGAAATTCTCGTTCAAGCTTCTGGAGGTAGTGGTTCGTATAGTGCGTACTATTGGTATAATCTTGAAAATAACATAATAGGAACTAATTTTCATATTACTGGACTGGGTGCAGGTTATTATAAAGTTGTAGTTCGTGATAGTTATTATTGTTATGATTCTATTTCCACAACACTTACACAGGCAGTTCCACACGAATATATTATTACTCCATCATCAATGTCTTGTAATGGCTTGGAAGATGGCGAAATTATTGTTTCCGTTGATGGAGGCTCTGGTGCTGGTTTTACATTTGCTTGGCAAAACAGCGTTGCCGGAAACGTAAGTCATGCCGAAAATCTTGCAGCGGGCAATTATTCTGTAACTGTAACTGATCCAAATGATTGTCAAAATATATTATCAACTGAAATAACAGAACCTTATATGAACGACATTGGGGCATTTGACGAAGTATCTTATCTTTGTTATGGGAATGATCTTGTGCTAAATCCAGGAGCTTTTGTCGAATATTCGTGGAGTACTGGTTCTTCACAGCCAACAATTACTGTTCAAAATGCCGATGTTTATTTTGTTGAGGTTGTTGATGCTAATGGTTGTCATCTTGCAGATACTATGCAAGTGGTTATTAGTACAGTCTTTAATCACGAAGAAATAAATCTTGCTTCTGTAACTGATAATGAAAATATTACAGTAATGTGGGAAAAAACTGCTGGAGAAGGTACCGAACGTTATAAAATTTATCGAAATTCTGGAAACGGATTTGAATATCTTGATAGTAAACTATTTAATGAGCTTGCTATTTACGAGGACACTGATGTAAATCCTGCAAATCAATATTATAGTTACCAGATTTCGGCTGTAGATTCGTGTGGAGCTGAAAGTGATTATTCCCAAACTCATCGCACTTGTCTGTTGGATGTTGTTCCTGATAATAACGGAGCTTGTTGGTTAAATTGGGGAGCATATCAAGGTTTTTTTGTTGTGTATTACTTTATTATGAGCGGTACAACTCCCGATAATCTTGTCGTGGTTGATTCTACTGTGTATAATGATTTTAATTGGGTGCAAATGAATCCAAACCCTAATGGAACTTATTACAGAATAAAAGTAAGGAGAATTGATGGATGTTCTCCTGGCGATGGAAATTATTATGACGAAGCATTCTCAAACATTGTTTTTTGTGATAATTATGTCGGATTTGTTAACGCAGCAGTTTCAAAGAAGTCAGTATATCCAAACCCGTTTTCTTATAATCTGACTTTGAGTATAGACATGAATATCTCGGGCGAGTTAAAATACTCGTTTATTAATATTTTAGGTGAACAGATAATTGAGCCTGAAACTGTTTTTGTTGATAAAGGCGAACAAAATATAGAGATAAATTCTGATATTATTCCTGGTATGTACATTCTCCGAATTGAGTTTGCTGATGAAATTTACAATCTTAGAATTGTTAAAGAGAACTACTAAATGCAGATGAGATATAAGCTTGAGTTATCATATTTTGGTAAAGATTTTCATGGTTGGCAAAGGCAGCCTAATGCGATAAGTGTGCAGCAAACAATTGAAGATGCAATTAACGTGGTTTTTCGTGATAAAATTTCTGTATCTGGTTGTGGTAGAACAGATACGGGTGTTCATGCACGTAAGTATGTCGCTCATTTTGATTCCGAAAATGTTTATAATAATGATTCAATTGCAAAACTTAATAATTATTTACCTTTTTCTATAGCAATGCATAGTATTGAGTCTGTTAGCACCGATTTTCATTCTCGATTTAATGCTATTTCTCGTACTTATGAGTATCAAATCTGTCTAACTAAAAATCCGTTTTTGAGAGATTTTGCCTGGTCTTTATTTACCAAACTTGATGTGAACGCCTTGAATATCGCTGCCGAGCAACTTTTAAAATATACAGACTTTACCAGTTTTAGCAAATTACATACAGATGTTAATACTAATAATTGCCATATCCAGTTTGCTAAGTTTGAGCTTAATGAGAATGTTTTGATATTTACAATTACTGCAGATAGATTTTTGCGAAATATGGTGCGTGCAATAGTTGGAACCCTCGTAGATGTCGGTAAAGGAAAAACTAACATTGCTGATTTTGTTGCCATAATCGAAGCAAAAGACAGGAGTAGAGCGGGGCAATCTGCTCCTGCTCAAGGATTGTTTCTTGTTGATGTAATGTATCCTTAATAAATTAAATGATTACTTAGTGTTATGCCTAAATTCATTTTTATAACTAATTCCTGCTTTCAGAAGTCTGTCAAATGTCTTCTCGCCGAAATACCATCGGTTAAACATGTAGCAAAATTCATTTAGATAGCTCTGCAAGTATTCTGGCTGAAATCTCCTGATTTAAGGATTAGTCTTAAATTTGTAGTAGAATCTTGACTTTACATTGCCGACAGTAATAAAGGCAATGTAAACGTCAGTAAAGATCACAAAATATAACCAAATTGGAAGATGGAATGTTAAAAATATTAGGATTACAGTAGCCGCAACACTCGAATTATAGCAACACTCGGTTGTAAATCGAGCGAGCTAGGATTCCTTCCACTTATACCAATTTGATGTCATATTAGTATAAGCCTTTCATGAAACCTAATTTGGATATTGGGCGATAAAATTTAATAAATTTGGCTCTATGTCAAATATAGTGGGTAATCAAATTTGAGTTTTCCACAAGTAAAGTAAATCATGTTTATAAAATTCTTTGTATTTCTATATCCTCTTGCTCTTTTTTTAGCAAGTTGAATTTTAGAATT
>JAQVPT010000161.1 GCA_028701945.1 Bacteroidales bacterium | reverse complement strand
GCTGCACGTTTAAACCCAATGGATTATTTATTTATTCGTCAGAATAATGATGGTTTGTTGAATAATCCTAACTTAAAAACTGAAAAAACAATTGATTATGAATTAGGATTCCAACAAAAATTAGGTAACACATCAGCACTTAAATTATCTGCTTTCTACCGTGAAATGCGTGATATGCAGCAAGCGATTGCCGTTTATGGAGCTTATCCTGTAAATTATTACACTTATGGTAATATAGACTTTGGAACAGTAAAAGGTTTTGGTATAACTTACGATCTTAGAAGAACAGGTAACGTTACATTAAGAGCTTCATACACATTACAATTTGCAAATGGTACAGGTTCAAGTTTTGAATCAGGTGCTGCGATTGTTAAATCAGATAAACCAAATTTAAGAACTACTATCCCATTAGATTTTGACCAAAGAAACAATTTTGCAATTACAGTTGATTATCGCTATGGTGGAAAAGTTTCTGGCACACCTTACAATGGTCCAAAAATTGGTGGAAAAAGCATATTAGCGAACACAGGCGTAAACTTTGTAATCAACGCTGGTTCAGGTTCACCATATACAAAACGTAATAGACCAAGTTCTGGTACTATTGTCGGTTCGCTTAATGGATCACGCAAGCCATGGAGAACAACTATTAATATGCGTTTAGATAGAGATATTAAAATACAGTTAGCTGAGAAAAAAGAAGATGGTTCAAAAGAAAAATATGGATACCTTAATGTATATTTAGAAGTATCGAACCTGTTTAATATTAAAAACGTAGTTGGACTTTATGAATATACTGGTAACCCTGACGATGACGGATTCCTAAACTTTGCTGATTATCAGACATCGATTGCAACTCAAAATGATGAGGAAGCATACAGGAATTATTATGCGATGTACATAAATTCACCTTATAATTATAGTTTACCTAGAACTATTAGATTAGGTGTTCAATTTAGTTTTTAATTAAAAGATTATAACGAATAACAATAAGCAAAATATGAAAAGCCTAAGAAAAATATTATTTATTACTGTCTTGAGCGTAATCTCGAATTACTTGCTAGCAGATAAATGGCAAGGAGCTCCAGCTGAAGCGATCCCTACTACTCGTGCAACTGAGTTGTGTGAGCCAGGACAAACATCAACTGAACTTAAAGTGAACAATGTTAGAGCGATGATTCATACTGCTGGTGATATGTGGTGGGATCTTCAAGGTAAAGCATTTTATATTGTACCTGCTGATGGAACAACCAGTGCATTATTTGCTGGAGCTATTTGGGTTGGAGGTAAAGATGCTAACGGGCAACTGAAGATTGCTGCTCAAAAGTTCCGTCAAAGAGGTATTGATTACTGGCCTGGTCCACTAATTACATCTGGTTCTGCAATCGCTACTGTTACTCAGGATATTTGTCGTGAATACGATAAGCATTTCTCTATAACTAAAAATATTGTTAAAGAATTTAGAGAGTGGTATGAATGTTCTCAAGACCCTGCATGTGATACAGAAGAATCGTTTCCAGGATACTCTATTCCTGATATTATTACCAACTGGCCTGCTCATGGTCCTGAAGGTGGTTATGATTATAATCTTGCTCCTTTTTGGGATACTGACGGTGATGGTTACTATAATCCATTAATGGGCGATTTCCCTTATTATGAATTTGCAAATAATGGAATTACTGATGATCCAGATTGTATGAGACCTCGTAACAGAGCACCAAAACTTTTCGGAGACGAAACTCTTTGGTGGGTATATAACGATAAAGGTAATATCCACACCGAAACAGGTGGAGCATCTATTGGTATGGAATTTAGAGCTCAGGCTTTTGCATTTACAACAAACGATGAGCTTAACGATATGACTTTTTATAATTATAACATTATAAATAGATCTACATATACACTTTATGATACATACTTTGGTGTTTGGACAGATGCTGACCTTGGTAACCCTAAAGATGACTTTACTGGTTGTGACGTATTGCGTGGGCTTGGATATATGTACAATGGTGATGATGACGATGAAACATCTGAAGGAATACAAGGTTATGGAAAACAGCCACCTGCTATTGGGATTGATTTCTTTGAAGGGCCTTATCAAGATTCAGACGGTGTTGATAATTCCACTAGCTTTGATACTATTAATGGTGTAAAGGTTTTAAATTGTGAAAAAGGTAATATTCGTAACGGGAATATAAACGGTCTTAATTTTGAAGATGGAACTGTAGATAATGAGCGTTGGGGTATGAGAAGATTTTTATATTTTAATAACTCTGGTACTGGAGCAAATGCAAATACGCTCGACCCAGTATCAGCCATTGACCACTATAACTATTTGACTGGATTTTGGTTGGATAACACGCCTCTTAGCTATGGTGGAACTGGACATGCTTCTGGTGGAGCTGGAGATACGAGAACCGATTTTATGTTCCCTGGTACTCCAACAACAGATCCATGTGGATGGGGGCAAGGTGGAATTCCTCAAGGTAGTTGGTCAGAAGAAGAGCCTTTAGGTTCCGGTTCTGAACGTAATCCTGTCGGAGATAGAAGATTTGTTCAATCAGCAGGTCCTTTTACTCTTTATCCTGGTGCAGTAAATGATATTACAATCGGTGCAGTTTATGCTCGTGCTGCTTCTGGTGGCCCTTGGGCATCTGTTGAAGCTGTTCGCAGGGCTGATGATAAGGCACAAATACTTTTTGAAAATTGCTTCCGTGTTCTTAACGGTCCTGATGCTCCTGAATTAAGAATTGTGGAGATGGATAAAAAATTAATTTTCCATATTTACAATAAACCAAGTAGCAACAATTATCTAGAGAGTTATACAGAAAAAGATCCTTCAATTGTATGCACACCTGATATTGTACCATGTGATGAACTTTATAGATTTCAAGGTTATCAGATTTTCCAGTATAGAAAACCTACTGTTAGTATTTCTGATAGATATAATGATGAATTAGTACGTCAGGCATTTCAGTGCGATATTAAAGACAATATAGTTAAGGTTGTAAATTATAGATGGTCGGATGATCTTGGTGCTAACGAGCCTGTCCTAGAGGTTAACGGTAACAATACTGGAATTGTTCATACATTTGTACTTGAAAACGATTTGTTTGCATCTGGTGATTCACGCTTGATTAACAACAGAGAGTATTATTATTCTGTATTAGCTTATGGTTATAATAATTCATTGCTATATAATCAATCTATCCAAGAAACATTTAACGGACAGAAAAAAGCATATTTAGCTGGTCGTAACAATATTAAACGTTATACTGCAATACCGCACATTAACGATCCTGAAAACGGTGGTACTATAATACAAGGTGATTATGGTTACGGACCTCAAATAACTATGGTAGAAGGACACGGTAATGGTAACAATATTCTTGAACTTACTCAGGAAAGTATTGATGAGATTATGTCAGGATATCCATGGAAAGCAACAAATAGAACTTATAAAAATGGAAAAGGTCCTATAAATGTAAAAATAATTGATCCATTAAACGTTCCTGAAGATACATATACTCTTAAGTTCGACACATTAGCGCTTACAAGACCTTCAAATGGATTTGTAGGACATAAAAATGGTAGTATGTTAGTTTATGGTAGAGATTTTGTGCCTTTCTCATATACAATTGTAAATTCTAAAGGTGATGAAATAGAAAGTGAAGTTTTCATACAGTATAACAATGATTATGAACATCTATTTATGGATTGGGGATTATCGATATCAATAAAGCAAGTTAATTATGCTGGGTATGCTAATAAAAACAATTATCAAAATGGCATGTTATTGGCAACTATGGAATTTGCTGACAAGACAAAGCCATGGTTATATTTTGTTCCTGACGGAGATGGTCAAGATGCTTTAAACTGGATTAGAGTAGGAACTCAACTTACAGATAACAGTATTAATCCATGCCAAGATGTTTCTTTTGATGATCATAGTGATTTTTATGACAATACTCAAAATTTTGAAAAAATACTTGGTGGAACGTGGGCTCCATTTATGTTTACAAATGAGAAAAAATATGGATTGTCGGATCCAACAGTAAGAACTTCTCTTTCCCCATTTTTACATCCTATTTCAAGTGTGCAGTTGGTAATTACATCTGATAAATCTAAATGGACTCGTTCATGTGTTGTTGAAATGTGTGAAAATGAGTGGACAGTGGATTCCAAGTGTGGACTTCCTACTCCAGTTACACCTAAAGTAAATTACAGGTCAATTGGAAATGCTTTTAAATTTACATTAAGACAAAGTCCTTCAGTCGATAAAGAAGGAAATCCACTTAATGATAGCACTATGGGTTTAGGTTGGTTTCCTGGATACGCAATTGATGTTAATACAGGTGAAAGGCTAAATATAATTTTTAGTGAAGATTCATGGATGGTTGGTGAAAATGGTGCTGACATGATTTGGAATCCTACTTCATATCCAAATAATCAATATTATGCAGGCTTAAATTCTGAATTAGGACCAAGATTTGGTGGTAAACATTACATTTACATTATGAGGAACGATAGAGTGTACACGAATAAAGGTATTAGAGCTGTGCCAGCTTACGATTCATGTCAATTTATATATGATAAATTAAGCAACCCTACATTTTTAAACTTTAGATCTGTTTGGGAATCAGCTATGTGGACTGCTATGCCTATATTGCGTGAGGGGTTTGATTTGTTGGACACAGATGTTAAAATTAGTATTAACACTTCAATGCCATATCATAAAGGTCAATTTGACTATAAAAAAGAAGATCCTGAAAATGCGAATTACCCAATGTTTACATTTAATACTGCAGACGTAAAAACAATAAAATCCGATCAAGAACAAGCTGTAAGTGCTCTTGATTTGATAAGGGTAGTTCCGAATCCATATTATGGTAACTCTTATTACGAAAATACACAGTTAGATAATTATGTTAGAATTACTAATTTACCTAAAAACTGTGTTATATCAATCTATAACTCAAGTGGCGGATTGGTTCGTCGCTATGATAAAGATAGTGAGAGTACATTCATCCAATGGGATATGAAAAACACCTATGGTATCAGTATTGCTAGTGGCGTTTACATTGTTCACATCAACGTACCTGGAGTTGGAGAGAAAATAGTGAAATGGTTTGGAGCATTGCGTCCAATTGACTTAAATAATTTCTAAAATTGTTATTAAGATAAATCAAAAAATATGAAAAATTTATATTTAATTTCAACAATACTGATAACAGTTGCGATAAGTTTAATCTCGACTAAAACCTTTGCGGGTAACGAGCAACGAGTCGGTTCCAATGGGGCATCAGAATTATTGATAAATCCCTGGGCAAGGAGCACAGGATGGGGTGATGCAAACGTTGCTTGTGTTGTTGGACTCGAAGGGATGCACCAAAATATTGCTGGTTTAGCATTTACTCGTAAAACAGAATTTGCTTTTACCAATACACAGTGGATTGCTGATATTGCGATTAATAGTGGCGGTTTTGCTGCTAAGGTTGGAGAAACTGGTGTACTTGGTGTAAGTATCATGAATATGAACTATGGGAAAATTGATATCACTACTGCCGATTTACCAGAAGGTGGAATTGGTACCTATAGTCCTTCTAATAATGTTATTGGAATAGGATATGCTCGAGAGTTCTCAAACAGTATCTATGGTGGTATTACAGTAAAAATGATTAGCGAAAACATTGCTAACGCAAGTGCTTCTGGTGTTGCAATAGATGCAGGTATTCAATATGTTACGGGGCTAGGTAAAGATAAAGCTGGAAATCGTAATCGTGATAATTTGCGTTTTGGGATTACTATGAAAAATGTTGGAACTACAATGAAGTATAAGGGAGATGGAATGAGTTTTACTGGTTTTTCTGAAAATGGTACAAGCATGACAATTGAACATAGAAGTCAAGAATTTGAACTTCCTTCGTTAATCAAGATTGGATTTTCATATCATTTCAGACTTGCTCCTAAAGTAGATGAGGTTAAAGAAGAGGTAAGTTCAGACCATAATCTTATAGTTGCTGCAAATTTTACATCGAACTCATTCACAAAAGATCAATATCATGTGGGGCTAGAATATGGGTTTAAAGAGTATTTATTTCTTAGAGGTGGTTTTATCTATGAAGATGGAATTTTTGACATAGGTACTCGCTCAACTGCTTTTACTGGACCTACTGGCGGTCTTACTCTACAGGTTCCAATAAATAAAGAAAACAAATCTGTACTTGCAATTGATTATTCATACAGATTTACAGAACCTTTTGGTGGCGTGCATACCTTTGGTGCAAGAGTAACACTGTAATTAAAATATTATTATAAAAAAATCTGCTTAATGCAGATTTTTTTTTACATATATAGGGGCGTAAAAACTGTAATAATAGTTCGTTTTTATACTTTTACGATATGTTTATAACTTTTCTTCAATTTTTTGTGATAGTATTAAATATATTGCTAATTTTGTGTTATGGAAATCTCCGACAAGGGGGTTTCTTTTTATTTATATGCGTTTTTAATAAAAATATTGTAGATATGTCAGAAGTATCATATTTAACAGAAGAAGGTTTAGTAAAACTAAAATCAGAGTTAAGCAAGCTTGTAAATGTTGACAGGCCTAATATCTCTAAACAAATAGCCGAAGCACGAGACAAGGGAGACTTGTCAGAAAATGCTGAATATGATGCTGCGAAAGAAGCACAAGGTTTGTTAGAAATGAAAATAAGCAAACTTCAGGCAACTGTTCGCAATGCAAGGATTATTGATATAGACGAAATTGATACTGAAACTGTTCATATACTTAATATTGTGCAGTTGAAAAATCTTAAAACAAATACTGAAATGACTTATATGATTGTTTCTGAATCGGAAGCAAATCTAAAAGAAAAGAAAATTTCTGTCAATACACCTATTGCTCAAGGATTGTTGGGTAAAAAAGTTGGTGATGTTGTGGACATAGAAGTGCCAAACGGCATTATTTCTCTCGAAATTGTAAATATTTCAATTTAGTGGCTAGCGTTTTTACAAAAATCATCAATGGAGATATTCCTTGTTACAAAATTGCTGAGGACGACAATTTTATTTCTTTTCTTGATATCAATCCAGTAAAAATTGGTCACGCACTGATTGTCCCAAAAGCTGAAGTCGATTATATTTTTGATAATACTGACGAGACTCTCGCTCAAATGATGGTCTTTGCAAAAAAAGTCGCTATCGCAATCAAAAAAGAGGTTGTTTGCAAACGAATTGGTATTATGGTCGTAGGACTTGAAGTCCCTCATACTCACATGCACCTTATCCCTATGGATGAAGAAAAAGACCTTTCATTCGCAAATACACGAGTAAAACTTTCGCCCGAGGAATTTACTGAACTTCTAAACAGAATAAAGAAAAACTTGTAGTGTTTATTTATTCTGTTTAAACTGTCTAATGGTTAGTCAATATCCTAGCTACTATTGAAAGCAAGTAACTTTTAGAAATCATTTTTTGATTGATGGTTTTTTGCAAACACTAATCCTTACAGCTTAATAAATTTTGTTGTAATTAGTTGTTTATCTGAGCTTGCTCTGACGAAATACAAACCGCTTTTTAAATTCGAGATGTTAATTCGTCTTAAATCCCATTCACTTGAATAAAAATCGCTACTAATTGTTAATATGAGTTTTCCTTGTTCGTCAAATATTTCACAACTGTAATTGTCTGGTTGCAAGTTGTTTGTAATTAAATACAATTCGTCATTTGCGGGATTTGGAAACGCTTTAACGTAAGAGTTATTTAATGTTTTCGGATTTTGAGTTGAGCTGTTAATATAGAATACATGAGGGTCAGGTTCTCCTATAAACGGATGTGTTTCAGTTTTTGGAGCTGAATTCGTAGCCTCGATATAATATGAAATTGTTTCGTTTGGGTTAAAATAATCTATACTTACGGAATAATTGTTCCCCGATGTATTTGTCATTTCTGTTTGTTGATAATCATCTCCGTTTACAGAATAATAAAATTTAACTGAGCTTATGGTTTCTACGTTATTGAATGTATAAACTTCTGCGTTAAATTCAT
>JAQVPT010000160.1 GCA_028701945.1 Bacteroidales bacterium | reverse complement strand
ATGTCTCCTGGTTTTTGGGAAAAGATATTAAGGCAGAATAATAATGCGAAGTATAAAAGTATAGTTTTTTTCATAAGGTTTAATTATAAACAAAATCTCTATTTTAATGCAAAAACTTTACCGTTATTTGCGGTCAAAATATATGTTTTTTCGTCTTGCACTTAGTGGAATTCCAAAAATGATTTTTATGTTTTTATCAAAAACATTTAGTTCTTTTATTGCGAGTCCTGCCGAAAACATTACACGATTATCTATTCGGTTATCTGCGGCTATGCTAACAGCTGAACCAATTGCAATACCAAGATCCACAGTGTTGAATGCACAAGGAATGTCTTTTTGTAAGTCTTTAGTTTCACAATTTGTAAGACCGCAATAACCACAATATTCTAATCCAAGTGGGTCAATACTTGTTCCAATAAACAATACCGCCTCGGAGTTTCTTAAATTACTGGCATCTCTTGCAAAGAATCCCTGTCCTTTTTCGTCAGCTATTTTATCCATTTGCTTAGCTATTTTTTCAATGTCAGAGCCAGTGGCAATAATGGTTTCTATTGTGTTGCGACCTCGTCCTTTTGGTGCGGTTCTCGCTGCTAAAGCCATTTTTTTGGCAATCTCAATTACTGTTTCTTCTCTGTATTCGTCTTCGTAAATCATAAATTAAGAGCTTTTATTTTATCAATTAACACTGTTGCAAGTCTAAGTTTCGATTCGTTTGTCCATCCTGCTATATGAGGTGACATAATTATATTTGGCTGCTTAGCAAGATATTGAAAATTTTCATTATTTAAAAGATCCCCAGTTTTTTCAAATGAACTTTCTTCGTATTCAATAACATCAAGAGCTGCACCTAATATTTTACCTGTTTTTAATCCAGCAACTAATGCCTGTGTTTTAACAACTGAACCCCGGGCAGTATTGATAAGAAAAATGTTTTTTTCAAAATTTGAGATAAAATTCTCATCAACAAGATATTTTGTTTCTTCGGTTAGTGGAACATGTAAGCTTAAAATATCTGAATGAGTAAAAATATCAGTAAGGCTTACTTCGGTTGTATTTTTGTCAGCATATCCATTTTTATATTTATCATAAGATATAGTTTTACAGCCAAAACCTGCAAGTTTTTGTGCAAAGCTACTTCCCATATTGCCATAGCCAATAATACCAACACACATTGCTCCAAGTTCCTGACCTCGATTAGTTTCCCTTTGCCATAAGCCAGATTTAACTTGTTTGTCCGCAATATTTAAGTTATTTAGTAAACTCAAAAGCATACCAACAGCATGTTCTCCTACAGCATCTTTATTACCTTCAGGTGAATTAAGACATATAATGTTTTTCTTTTTGCAGTAATTGGTGTCAATACTTTCCATTCCTGCCCCAACTCTCGCTATAAAATGTAGTGATTTAGCTGCATCAATTATCTCACGATCGATTGTAATTCTGCTTCTTATAATTAAGCCTGACGCTTTTTGAATTGTGTTAATCAATTCTTTTCTGTCTAATTTTGTTGCATCAATAATATTAAACCCAACAGCACTAAGCTCTTTAGGTATTATCGGATGTACATCATCGACTATCAGGATGTTTTTTTGCATATCAAATTTTTAATACAATACACAAATATAGTTTTTATCTCACAAAAAAGAGAATTGCAATCTGATAATTTATTTGGTTTCCTCAAGAAAAGTGTTTTTTGACTCAAGTGTCTGTTAAGAAAACACTATTCGGCAAAATAAGTCTTTGAAACCTCAGTTTCGGATAATTCGTTGTTGGGATCTAATGCTACAATGATAAATTTGAGAATATACAGGCTATCAATAAAAACAGAATCGGCTTTCAGCGAGTCGATAATCTCATTTTCGTATTGATTAAATTCATTAACAATTATGCCGATTTCATTCTTTTCGTTGCCTTTATAAGCATCAACTGAGTGTGGTAAGTATTTCTCAATACAAGATTTAGTTGACGGTAAAGAATCGAGACCTTTCAAACTTAAATCGTAATTATAGATAGTTACGCATGATGGTAAGGACGAAACCATCAACACTAAAATGAACAATAATGAAAAAAATCGGCATCTCATTTTAGGATTACTTTTTGTGATTGAGTTTTGCCCGAAACGCTTAAAAGATTGACTATATATATTTGATTTGAATCCAAACGACTATATGTTTTTGATAACCCTGCACTTAAACGGTCGCTTAGTATTAGTCTGCCTGTTATATCAAATATCCTCATTGAAACATCTTCGTTATAGGGGTTTTTGATGTACAGTAATTCGTTTTTGCTATAAATTTCTGGATATACCTCAACAATCTCGATTTTTGTGGGAAAACAGTAATTCAAGTTTTCTATAATCTCGTTGTAAGATATTGAAGGAGAAACCATGTAATCACAGACAATTAAAAGCATAGGAGTGTATAAGATGCCGTATAATTCAAAAACATCGGTTGTGCCTTGGGTTGTAAAACAAGGATATCTAATTTCTGTGTTAGCTATGAAGTTATCAATTCCTAATAGTGGTGATTCTGGACTGGCAATTCCCCAAACTAATAGCTGCTCTGTACCCGATCCAAATTGCTGATATATAGAGTCGATTTTTGGAGCTTCTATAACACAAGACCCGCACGAGGTGGAGAAAAAATTTAGCAATATTGTCTTGTCATTATCAAGTTCATTAAAAAGATTTACTTCAACTCCTTCAGTTGATGTTAGTGTAAAGTCGATAGCTTCATTCTGCTTTTCCTGACTATAACTTAGAACTGTTGCAAATAAAAACAATAAGATTAATGATATGTTGTGTTGGAATTTCATTTTTTTTTCTTTAAACAAAGATAGTTAATAATTGTTTTACCACGGGTTTATTTATTGCGAAATGCACATAAGGCTATATATTCAATATAAAAGAAAGATTCTGAGGTATGAATTGTGAAAATTGACAATAAGATTAATAATAATTTTTTTTATTCGATTTTTTTTTGGATTTTTACGGCGAATTTTAAAAAGATCGAATTTTAAGAATGGAACAAATTAATACTAACTAATAAACAACCGATTATGAGTACAGAAATGATGTTTTGGTTTATCCCTTTTGCCGCAGTTGTAGCTCTTCTGTTTGCTTGGCATTTCTTTAGGGAACTTATGAAACATGACGAGGGAACTGATACGATGAAAAAAATTGCTCTGCATGTTAGAAAAGGAGCAATGTCTTATTTAAAACAGCAATATAAGATTGTTACTATTGTCTTTGTTATTATGGCAATATTTTTTGCAATATTAGCCTATGTTTTTCATCTCCAAAATGAGTGGGTACCTTTCGCATTTTTAACAGGAGGTTTCTTTAGTGGTTTGGCCGGATTTTTGGGTATGAAAACTGCTACTTATGCTTCTGCTAGAACTGCTAATGCAGCAAGAAACTCATTAAATGCTGGTCTTAGGGTTGCTTTCCGTGCAGGAGCTGTTATGGGGCTTGTTGTTGTTGGGCTTGCATTACTTGATATTTCAGTATGGTATATTATTCTCGACACTTTTGTTGATGAAGCAGATGCAAAACATAAAATGATTATGATAACGACTACCATGCTTACATTTGGAATGGGTGCTTCGTTGCAAGCTCTTTTTGCTCGTGTTGGCGGTGGGATTTATACAAAAGCTGCTGACGTAGGTGCTGATCTTGTTGGTAAAGTAGAAGCTGGTATCCCCGAAGATGACCCTCGTAATCCTGCTACTATTGCCGATAATGTTGGCGATAATGTTGGCGATGTCGCTGGTATGGGTGCTGACCTTTATGAATCGTATGTAGGGTCTATTCTTGCAACTGCTGCTCTTGGTGCTGCCGCTTTTTACACTACTGGAACTGCTGATATGCAACTGAAAGCTGTATTCGCTCCAATGTTAATTGCAGCGCTCGGAATTATTCTTTCTATTATCGGAATTTTTCTTGTGAGAACAAAAGAGGGTGCAACAATGAAACAATTGCTCGGCTCGCTCGGACTTGGAGTTAATGTTAGCTCTATTCTTATTGCAATTGGTACTTTTGGAATTATGTATTTATTGCAAATTCCTAACTGGCAATATATCTCTTTTGCTGTTGTTATTGGTTTGATTGTAGGAACAGTTATCGGACAAGGAACAGAATATTATACTTCTCACGCCTATAAACCAACACAAAATATTGCGAAATCTGCCGAAACTGGACCAGCTACTGTTATTATTTCAGGTATTGGTACAGGTATGATATCAACTGCAATAAGTGTTGGAGCTATTGTTGTAGGAATTATTCTCTCATATTTATTTGCAGCAAAATTCGATATAACAAATCTAAGTGCTGGACTTTACGGAGTTGGTATTGCAGCTGTTGGTATGCTTTCAACTCTTGGTATTACTCTTGCAACCGATGCATACGGACCAATCGCTGATAATGCTGGTGGTAATGCTGAAATGAGTAAATTAGGGCCAGAAGTACGTAAACGTACAGATGCTCTTGATGCTCTTGGAAACACTACCGCTGCAACAGGTAAAGGTTTTGCTATTGGTTCAGCAGCTCTTACTGCTCTTGCACTTCTCGCTTCTTACATTGAGGAAATCAAAATTGGTCTTCTTCGTGTTGGACAAACTACTATCGAAGTTGGTGGACAAGTTATTCAAACTGCTGAAGCCACAATTATGGACTTTATGACTTACTACGAAGTTCATCTGATGAACCCTAAAGTATTAGTCGGAATTTTTCTTGGCTCTGTTATGACTTTTGTTTTCGCTGGTCTCACAATGAATGCAGTCGGACGAGCAGCTCAAAAAATGGTCGAAGAAGTACGTCGTCAGTTTAGAGAAATAAAAGGAATTCTTACTGGTGAAGGTGAACCTGATTACGAAAGATGTGTTGAGATTTCTACTAAAGGAGCTCAAAGAGAAATGATATTCCCTTCTGCAGTTGCAGTTATTATGCCGATTATTGTTGGTATTGTGTTAGGAGTATCTGGTGTTATGGGGCTGCTTGTTGGTGGTCTCGCTTCAGGATTTGTTCTTGCTGTCTTTATGGCAAATTCTGGTGGTGCATGGGACAATGCAAAAAAATACGTAGAAGAAGGAAATTTTGGCGGTAAAGGTAGTGATGTTCACAAGGCTACTGTTGTTGGTGATACTGTTGGAGATCCTTTTAAAGATACTTCAGGTCCATCTCTTAATATCCTTATTAAACTTATGACAATGGTTTCTATTGTTATGGCAGGATTAACAGGAGTTTACTCTTTATTGTAATTTTTAAAAATCATAATACAAAAAACGACCGTCCGCTAACTTGTGGATGGTCGTTTTTTTATGTTTAATGTGAATAATTGGAAATAGAGAATATCTTTGACTTATTATTTTACTGTTTTTATTTGTTGCATATGCAAGGCAAAAAATTGCGACATAACAATAGTTACGTCAATATTTTTTAACGAAGCAGATGCGTAAAGTAATTAATTTATATCGGATGTTTTACTCAAAAGCTCGTGAGCTAACGGTTGTGAATGAATTGGTATTAGTTGTCCTCTAATTTAGATCTCCCATCAACTCCTCAACCTCATCAGCCTCAATAGGAATATTGCTACACATATCTATTGGAGTGTCAGCGACCATAATGTCATTTTCAAGACGAATTCCAAAGCCTTCTTGTTCCACATATATTCCTGGTTCACAGCTTAATATCATGCCTGTTTGAAGAATCGTATCTTTACCACCGACATCGTGTACATCTAATCCTATAAAGTGTGAAACTCCATGCATATAATATTTTTTGAATGCGGGATTATCTTCCTTTTGTGTTGCGATATCATATCTACTGATAAGTTTGAGTTTAAGAAGTGCATCTTGTATTAGCATTTCAGCCTCCGAATTTAGCTGTCTAATCGTATTTCCAGGTACAATTTTCTTCTTTATTTGCTTATGAACATCTAATACAGCATTGTAAACTTCTTTTTGTCGTGATGTGAATTTTCCTGAAATTGGGATAGTTCGGCTAACATCAGCAGCGTAATATTCAAGTTCTGCTCCAAAATCTAACAACAACAAGTCACCTGCGTTACATTTATTACGGTTTGTGTTGTAGTGAAGTATATTATTGTTTTTACCTGATGCGACGATTGTAGGATAAGCGTAGTCATGTGCTCTACGAGTAGAAAATCCTCGCAGAATTTCTGCTTCAATTTGATATTCATAAACGTTTGGTTTTACAAATTGGAGAATCTCTAAAAATGTTTTGCCCGTAATATCAATCGCTTTTTGCATAAGATTTCGCTCTATTGGAGATTTAACTAATCGCAAATTCATTGAAAATGGATCAAGATCAAAAATTTCGAGGTTTTCAATTCTCGGTTTAACAGAATCAAACCATTTTGAAAACTTGCCATGAGAATATTCTATCCCTCTAATATTACATTTGTGAGAATAATAAAGGTGTTGTGTTTTATTTGCCAATTTGAGAAAAATCTCATCAAATTTTTCTAGAAATTCAATATTAGTAATGCCAGAAATCTTGCTAGCTTCAGCTTTAGAGTACTTGTGCCCTATCCAAGTAATCATTTTTTGATTTGGCTCAATAATGAATGCAAATTCTTCGAAGTTTTTAGTGTTTTTCCCTTTATAAAGCAAAATAGTGGTGTCTTCTTGCTTAAAACCGGAATAATAAAACGTGTCAGAATTTTGTCGGTACTTAAAATACTGATCTCCATTCTTCGGGAATTGTTCCGCTGAAAACAAGATAACAAGCGAATCTGGTAATATTTCGGAAAATAAGTTTTGTCTGTTGTTTACAAAAAACTTATTGTCAAGATTGTCTAACATAAGAATATATATTTATTAATTATAAACATTTGTTGTCCGATAAAGGTACATATTATTTTTAAAAATAGCGTTCTGCTTTTAGAATAAACATTTTTATGAGACAATTGTTAGCGGTGAAGTTTGTAATCGGTATGTTCTGTGTTCTTTGTTCGCCTGTTTTCATAAAACCACTGAGAGGTTAGCTTCGCTGATTAATCCTTAATTCGCTGGTGTAATCCAGTGACTCAGTCTCCAAAAATATCATTCTGCCTTTGAATAGATTCCTTATGAATCATCTGGAGTATTTTAAGCAAAAAGTCTCTCGAAATATTATCTGTATTTGCATAATCAAGGCGTGATTCTACAATGCTTTTCCAACGGTCTAACTGCAAGCTTGTTATATTGTGAGGTTTTTTCAATTCTCCAATTTCATCGACTAACTTAAACCTATGTTCTAACATGTCAATTAGCTGATAATCAATCACATCGATTTTTTCACGTAGGTTTTCAAGTTTTGTTTTATATGAATCATCGCTAGTTTTCGCAGTTCGAAAATTTAGCGAACTAAGTAATGATTTTAATTCCTCAGGTTTAAGTTGTTGTTTTTTATCGCTTAGAGCATTTTCTGGTTTATGGTGCGATTCTATCATTAAACCACACATATTAAGGTCTATTGCCCGTTGAGAAATTTCGGCAATATATTTTGTGTCTCCAGCAATATGGCTTGGGTCGCAAATAATCTTAATATCTGGAAATCTTCTTGCAAGTTCTATTGGTATTTCCCATCGTGGAACATTTCGCAGATGCGTTTTTTCGTAAGGATAAAACCCTCGATGCACCGCATAAACATTTTTAATTCCAGCATTTAGAAAACGCTCTATTGCACCAATCCATAATTCAATATCGGGATGTATAGGGTTTTTTATAAACACATTTACATCAGTGTTTTTTACTGCTTTAGCAATTTCTTGAACTGAAAAAGGATTGGCAACTGTACGAGCTCCTATCCAAAATGAATTTATGTCGTGTTTGCTTAGTTTTTCAACATGATTTGCACAACCAGCTTCGGTAATAACATTGATTCCTATTTCTTGTTGCACAAACTGCAACCATTTTAGTCCTTTTTCACCAACACCTTCAAAACTTCCTGGACGTGTACGGGGCTTCCACAAACCTGCTCAAAATAATCGGGAGAAACCTTGTCTTTAAGTTCCTTCGCAGTTGTTATAACCTGAGCTTCAGACTCAACGCTAGAT
>JAQVPT010000159.1 GCA_028701945.1 Bacteroidales bacterium | reverse complement strand
TCCTTACGACGTGATGAATAGCAAAGAGGCTGCTGAAATGGCCAGCGGCAAAAAAGAATCGTTATTACACGTAACTCGTGCCGAGATTGATTTACCAGAAGGTACTGACATTCATAGCGACTTAGTTTACGATAAAGCCGTAAGCAATTTCAAGAAAATGCAATCCGAAGGTTGGTTAGTTCAAGATGAAGAGGCGAAATTTTACATTTATGCCCAAACAATGGACGGTAGAACTCAATATGGAATAGTTGGTTGTGCATGGTATCAAGATTATTTTAATGAAATAATTTTGAAACATGAGCTAACGCGCCCCGATAAAGAAGAAGACAGAATGATAATAACGAATAATACAAACGCTAATGTTGAACCTGTATTCTTCTCTTATAAAGCTGTTCCAGAAATTGATCAAATAGTAGATAAAATAGTTAAAAATCAAGATCCTGATTACGATTTTGTTGCCGATGATGGTTTTGGTCATCACTTTTGGCCAGTAAACGACGCAGCTGTCAATAAAAGAATTGAAGAGCTTTTCGAAACAGAAGTACCATTTATGTATGTTGCTGACGGACATCACAGAACTGCTGGTGCAAGTAGAATTGGTAAAGAAAGAACAGACAATAATCCAAATGCAACAGGAAAAGAAGAACACTGTTATTTTATGGCAGTAATTTTCCCTGATAATCAATTAAAAATTATTGATTACAATCGCGTTGTGAAAGATTTGAACGGGCATAGCAAAGAAGAGTTTATGAATATGATTGTTGAAAGTTTTGTAGTTCAAGATATGGGTTCTGAAATCTATAAACCTGCTTCACTTCACGAATTTAGCATGTACATCGACAAACATTGGTATAAATTAAATGCAAAACCAAATACATATAATGATAACGACCCTATTGACATTCTTGATGTTAATGTTTTGTCAAAATATGTTTTAGACGACATTTTAGGAATCTCTGATTTAAGGACAAGCCAAAGAATTGATTTTGTGGGTGGAATTCGCGGACTTGGTGAATTAAGTAAACGTGTTGACTCTGGCGAAATGGCAGTTGCATTTGCAATGTATCCTGTTTCTATGGATCAGCTAATAAATATAGCTGACTCAGGAAATATAATGCCTCCAAAAACAACATGGTTCGAACCTAAATTACGTTCGGGGCTAGTAATTCACAAACTTGATTAGAAAAATTAGTGTCTGCAAGAAAAATCCGATAACTGCGTTATACTCATTCTGAAAAACAGTCATTTACAAAAGTAAACTCCTTGATTTTCAGAATTCGCAAGCCTTGTTCTCGAAGTTTCTTATCAGACACTTAAATAATAATAATAAAAACTTCTTAAAGACAAAAATAAAGCCTGAATAGTAAAATACTAATCAGGCTTTTTTTATGTTTGTAATAAAATTAGATATGAATATCGCAATTGTAATAATATCAATAATAATTTTGGCAACATATTGCCTTACTATTATAGTATTTGCAATTGCTTTTGCTTCAAAAAAAATAGACAATCCTACACCAGTAACAAAACAAGAATTTATCAGCATTATAATAGCATGCAGAAACGAAGAGAATAACATAAAGCAATTATTAGATAGCCTTCTGCAACAAACCTACAAAGGAGATTACGAAATATTACTAATCGATGATCACAGCGAAGATAAAACAATAGATTTTGCCGCTGATTATAAAGATGATCGAATCAAAATAATAAACCTACCGGCTAAAAAACATGGAAAGAAAGCAGCCTTAAGATTCGGAGTCAATTATGCAAAAGGCGACATACTTTTATTTACAGATGCTGATTGTGTAATTCCATCTCAATGGATAGAATTAATGGCAAATGGATTATTGTCGTACAATGTTGATATGCTTTGCGGACCAGTTGTTTTTGATGATTCTGCATCAATATTTTCTTCTTTCTTTAAACTTGAATTTATGAGTATGACAGGAAGTGGGGCATCTGGTTTTTTTATTGAACAGCCATTTATGTGTAATGGAGCAAATTATGCAATTAAAAAAGACATATTTACTAATAACATAAATAATTTAAACGAAAAATACTCATCAGGAGATGACGTTTTTCTTTTACATCACACCGCAAAAAATGGGAAAGTTAAATTTATAAAAAACAATAATACTACAGTAATAACTCAAGCACCTGAAAACCTACGAGCATTTTTTGAACAACGCATAAGATGGGCTTCTAAAACTAGCGGTTATAAAAAAACCTTCGCCATATTTACTACTACTATATTGGCACTGACGTCATTAAGCTTAGTTTTATTAGCGGTTTTAAGTTTATTTTTGCCCGCGATTTGGGAAGTTTTATTAATCGCTTTTATTGCGAAGATTATTGTCGATACATTTTTTATGATACCTGTATGTAAATTTTACGGGCAAATATATCTAGCTGCATTGACACCTATTTTACAAATATTCTATCCAATTTACGTTGTAACAACAGCTATTTTGTCTCTATTTTACAAACCTCATTGGAAGGGGAGGCGAATCAGTTAATCGGTATGCTTCTAATATTGATTTTAAGGTTTGTCAAATAGTAAATGAGTCATTTTTACTTGCTCTTTTTCTGTAAATATTGTTGAAATAAAAATGAATTTTCTTTCGATAATGAATTAGCCTAATAAAAAAAGCCCCTCTTTTGGGAGGGGCTGTGGTACCACCTAGAATCGAACTAGGGACACATGGATTTTCAGTCCATTGCTCTACCGACTGAGCTATGGTACCTTTATTTAAGGACTGCAAATGTAAGTCAAATTTTTATTATTGCAAAAATATTTTTGTTTTTTTTACACCTAAAAACACAAACACTTTATTGGGTGCTGATTATCAGTATTATAATGCTGTGAGGTTTCGGGTTTAATGAATTAAATTCAGGCTTGATTTGGTGTGTTGCTTGTGTTTTTCGTAAAAATTTATTGCTTTTTTGCTTAGTAGATGACAAAAAATCACATTTTTTACAAAGCAGCTTATTTAAAAAATCTAAAAAGTCTGGATAGGCTTAATGTTTGTAACCCCAGACAAGAATTTATTCGTAGTCTGGGGTTACAAATAAACGAGATGCTATTTTTGGCGTATATCTTTGCGATGACCAATTTTCTGGTCAGCAAAGATTATGACAAAAATTTTGTCATGTACTAAGGCTTTTTTGAACTTAATAATTCTGTTTTATCTGCGTATTTTGCTAATAATGTAATGACTTGTGCAGAATATCAGAATTTCATATATTTGTCAAATAAAAATAATGTTTATGGGCTATCCGCAACTATTGTCAATTATTGGAACGATTCCTCTTTTCTCAATGCGGACATTCTTCCCTGCATTTTTAACTGCTTTGTTTTTTGCTTACCCTCAATGGTTTCCTGGTGTCGAAAGTGTTGATGCCGCTGGAGAAAACCTTACATTTTTGTCTCAAAATTGGTTACTGATAGTACTTGGAATATTGAGCATTCTTGAATTTGTTGGTGATAAAAATACTGATATTCGATATTTTCTTCGTGAAGCTGAGCCATATATGAAGCCAGCGAGTTATTTGCTAGTGCAGTTTTTTATTATGAGTGAAGGCTCATCAGAAGTTTTAGATCAAATAAATTGGGCAGGTTTTAGTCCTCTTTTGATATTATCCTTAATTGGAACAGGTGCGGTATATTTTTTATCAAAATTTCGTAAAAAGTTCCTCGATTTCTTGACTGATATAGATGCTGACGATAATTTGTTTATCGGAAAAATAATTAGTTGGATCGAAGACAGTCTTGTTCTTTTCGGATTTCTTTTACTGGTTTGGGCTGGCATATTTATGGTTATTTGCTATTTGATTGTTATTGGTATTTTAGTCATTATTGCTAAAAAATACGAGAAACAGGCAGAAGAGGAAAAATTAATTTGTACAAGTTGCGGAACAAAAATATATGCTTATGCTGTTGAATGTCAATCTTGTAGGACAAAAAATGCCACTGTTTTTAATATTGGGATATTAGGGCATCGTAAGCCTATTCTAACGACAGACATTAACAAACATCAACTTAATTTAATTGCACAACGAAGATGTCCTAAATGTGCAACAAAATTTGATAAACGAAGTGTTTCTCAGGTTTGTAGTTTATGCGGGACGGTGCTGTTTACTGAACCTAATCTTAATCAATTTGTTAAATATTTAGATCAAAAGTTCTATCTAATTTTAAGTATTTCATTCGTTGTTGGCTTTGTTCCGATACTTGGCTTTGTTGTTAGTGCAAGTCTTGTAAGTATTTATTTGTTGTCGCCATACAGAAAATACATTTCAAAATCAGGCACATTCCTTTCTCGTTTTATGATAAGAATATTGACAATTGTTTTGTTTGTTTTTGGTGTAGGATTGGGATTTATAGCTGCTCCTGTTTATGCTGCAATCAGGTATTATATTATTAGAAGTCAGTTTAAAGCAAGTGCTAAAATCTTAAAATTTAAGCGGCAAAATGAAATCGAAAAATAATCTTAAGTTAAGTTAGACACTACTTACAAATCATTACAACAATATTCTCAACATGATGAGTGTGTGGAAACATGTCAATAGGTTGAATGTCAATAATATCGTACATATCTTTTAGTAATGAAATATCACGTGCTTGTGTTGCAGGATTGCAACTAACGTAAACGATTTTATATGGAGATACTTCGCGAATAATATTTATTACATTTTCATGAAGCCCAGCACGAGGTGGATCAAGAATTATGGTGTCTGGCTTGCCGTTATCACTAATGAAATTGCGATTTAATAAGTCTTTCATGTCGCCAGCATAAAAGTGAGAATTTGAAATGCCATTGAGTGTTGAATTTACTTTTGCATCTTCAATTGCTTCAGGAACAGAATCTATGCCAATAACTTTTTTGCATTTTTTAGCGATATAATTAGCGATTGTACCAGTTCCAGTGTATAAATCGTAAACAATTTCGTCAGGCTGGATATTTGCAAACTCAACAGTCTTTCTGTATAATTGAAGAGTTTGTTTTGTGTTTGTCTGGAAAAAAGATTTTGCATTAATTTTGAATTTTAGTCCGTCTAATTCTTCAAATATATGATCTCGTCCTTTGAAGCAAATCACTTCTTGGTCATAAATCGAATCATTAAGTTTCTTATTTACAATATATTGTAGAGATGTTACTAGAGGAAATTCCGCCGCAATATATTCCATCAAAGCTTCTATTTTATTTGTGTCTAATTTGGCAAAAATTACTACTATCATTGTTTCGGCTGTGGAGCTTGTACGAATAATGATATTTCGCATAAAACCTTCGTTAGTGCGTGCATTATAGTAGTCGTAACCGTCTTTTTTTGTAAATTCTCTGATTTTATTACGAATTTCGTTTGAAGGGTCTTCTTGTAAATAGCATTTCTCAATGTCTATTATCCTGTCGAACATTCCTTGAACATGAAATCCTAAGCCTTCTAGTTCTCGACTATCTTTATCAATTTCGGGTTCGTTTTCTTCCAGCCAACGCCTGCTAGAAAATGTAAATTCAAGTTTATTTCGATAAAATGTTTCATCTTCTGATGCGATAATGGGGTTTATCTTATCTATGTTTATCCCTCCAATGCGACTAAGTTGATCGACGACTTGCTTTTGCTTATAGAATAATTGTTTTTCATAAGGTAGCATTTGCCATTTGCAGCCTCCGCAATGCTCAAAATGAGAGCAAAAAGGCTCAACTCTATCCGAAGAGTATTTTTTAATCTTGAGCAAGCGACATTCTGCATAAGCTTTTCTAGTGCGAGTAAGTTGTACATCTACAATATCGCCAGGTATTACGTTACGAACAAAAATAACATAGTTTTCATGTCTGCCTATTGATACGCCTTCCGCAGCTATATCTGTAATCTCTAAATTCTCGATAATTGGTTTTTGTCTTCTTCCCACTGTAAAATATTTTTGGCAAAAATAACAAAATATTGATGATAATTTAGACTTTGGTTGTACATAATCTGGTAGTCGAGTGACTCGCACATAATCTGCGTCGAGTTACATTATTGGTCGTCGAGTTACTCGACGACCAGATTTATGTAACTCGACGACCAATAATTGTGTGAACTAAGAACCGTTTAAACCGATTAAAAATCCTAATTAAGAAAATATTAATTGATAGATTTAAAATTATTCCTACTTTTGTATAAATTTAAAAAGAAAAACATGGATAATTCGAAATTTTCAAAAATTGCATTAATTGTTAGCATTGTGGCTCTCGCAGCTAGTGTTACCGTTCTTATAATTTCATTAACTGGTAATAAATCAGCAAATGGTGGGAATAATGCCGATTCTAAAGGTATTGTGATGGATTCTTTAGGGAATATCTCAATTGCTTATGTTAATTTAGATTCATTATTATTGGAATATAAATATTCGATTAAACTTAACGAAGACCTTTTAACTGAACAGGCAAAAGCAAAAGCTAATCTTGAAGGTCGAATTAGATCGTTTGAGAAAAAGTATAATGATTTTATGGAAAAAATGAAACTTGGAAGTTTTATATCGCAAGCAAGCATGGAGTCGCAACAAAATGACCTAATGCAAGAGCAATCAAATCTCGAACAACTTGATGCACAACTTACCGAAGAGCTAATGATGAAACAAACGGAAATGAATGAGGAGCTTTACGATACTGTAATGAATTTTATTAAAGGTAATTACGCTGAAAATTATACTCTTATTTTAGGAAATGCTGCTGGTAGCAATATCTTATACGCTGCTCCAGGCATGAATATTACTCGTGATGTTATTGACCAGCTTAATGAGAGATATGCTAAAACAAAGGATAATAATTAAAGAATGACTTTCGCTTCGTTTTACTTTGATAGATTTAATTCTAAACCAAAAATATTTAATTTTGATCCCTGTAGTAATACGGGGATTATTGTTGTAATCCCTTGCTATCGTGATGATTTAGTCTTTAAAACTCTTGATGCCTTAGAAAATGCAGAGCTGGTTTCGAGTGGTGTCGAAGTAATCGTTATTATGAATTCATCAGAAAATGACACTGATGAAGTAGTTCAAGCAAATAAAAAAATATTCGATGAGCTATTATCACGTGCAGATTCTGCGTATTATTCAAATTTTAATTTGCTCGTGCATAACGAAGTAAATATTCCTCAGAAGTCTGCAGGAGTTGGAAATGCACGTAAAATTGGAATTGACGAAGCCGTAAGACGTTTCGAATTCTTAAATAAGCCTGATGGAATTATATTGTCGCTTGATGCTGACACTATTGTCGAAAACGACTATTTTATCCAAATTGAAAACGCTTTTATAGAGAATGTAAAAACTGGAGCTTTTTATTTTCAATTTCAACACGATTTTGATAATTCAATTTATGATGAAGATGTAATTGCAGCTTGTAAACTTTATGAAATTTATCTCAGATATTTTCGACTTGCATTAAATTATTCAGGATATCCACATAGTATTCATACAATTGGTTCGTGTTTTGGAGTGAGAGCGATTAATTATATTAAAGCTGGTGGAATGCCACGTAGGCAAGGAGGTGAGGATTTCTATTTTTTGCATAAATTATCTTCGCAGGCTAAAATAGGAGTGGTGCGTGATATTATTGTGCGACCTTCACCAAGAGAGTCGGATAGAGTGCCTTTTGGAACAGGACCAGCAGTTGGGCAAATTCTTAATTCAAAGGATTATAAAGTTTATCAGTTTAGATTATTTATTGTTTTGAAAGATTTTTTTGAACTTTTTGAAAATTTTTATTCTGATTATAATGGCTCAGTGAAAAAAATACCATTAGAGATATTAAATTATTTTGGAGAAGATAAAATATCGACTATAATTGCGGAGTGCCTCAAAAACACTAATAATTATAAGGCGTTTAATAAAAGGATGTTCTCGAATTTTGATGCGTTTGCAATAGTTAAGTTTCTTAATTCATTTAACGAAGATTCTGAGTATGGTAAAGTGGATGTTAAGTTAGTAGCACTTGAACTATTAGATAAATTAACCTCTTATAATTTGCAAAATCCCACAATTGACCAAATATATCAATCAATTTTACAATTGGATTGTAATAGCTGATTTACAGCCTTTGCAGTCGTAGAGAAACTATA
>JAQVPT010000158.1 GCA_028701945.1 Bacteroidales bacterium | reverse complement strand
CCCAACTAGTATCAAAGTTGCGGATATATCTAAATCTTATAATTGTGGCTTAGCAAGAATACTCCGAAAACGATTGCACCGGATTGGTATTTATAAAGGTGTTAATGTCGTTTTTAGCACTCAAATAACAAATAAAGATGCGGTTATAGAAGAAGAAAGCCAGAATAAAAAATCGAATGTCGGAACAATTAGCTATATGCCAGTGATTTTTGGTTGTATGTGTGCTTATGTGGCAATTAGAAAAATTGCAGGGGTAAATTGATTGTTCCAATATTCGGTTTTTTGTTTGATAATTCCTAAAGTAAAGGCGTGAAAATTTCTTTCAATATTTTCTCTTCATTTTCCCAATTTAACTCCTTAGCTGCGATTTTACAGTTCTGATGGAATTTATTTAGTTGAATGTTATCAGCTAAGAGCGATTTTAAGAACTCAGCTAATTCTTTCTGATCTGATGTTTTAGCAATTGTTCCGCATCCGTGTTTTTTTACGATTTTACTCATTTCGGGAAGGTCTGAGCAAATAACAGGCACTCCTGCTTGGATATAATCAAATATTTTATTTGGTAAACTGTATTTGTAATTTAGACTCTTGCCTTGTTCCAGAGAGAAACCTAAGCGCGCTGTTTTTGTGAGATTATATAAAGCCTCAAAATCTAGATTCCCGGTAAATTGCACTTTTTCATTTAAGTTAAGTTCGTTTACAAGTTGTTTTAATTCTTTTTCGAGATCGCCTTTTCCTGAAATAATAAGCTGGTAATCAGGTATGTATTGCATAGCCTGTATCATTATTTCGATGCCACGTTCTTTATTTAATGCTCCTTGGTAAATTAGTAATTTAGGGCGTGTTTCATAATCGTCAGAAAATGTGCGTAATTTTGGTAAGTTTCTTATTACTTGCATATTTATGTCGTAAAGGCTGTTGTAATAATCTGCAATTGGCTGGCAAACAGTATATGAGGCACTTGCTCGTTTAATGAACCTTTTCTCGATTTTTAGCCAGATTTTCTTTTTACGAGGTTTGTTTTCTAATTCAGGGACTTCCGTAAAAAGCTCGTGGGAATCATATATTATTTTGCATCTTTTCAATTTTGACGCTATTCCAGCAGATGCAAGAGTATCTAAATCGTTAGCCAAAATTAAATCAACTTTGTTAAAAATATAGTAACATAACAGTCGAGCGTTGAGACATGCGTAAAACATCATACCTTTATTAAATAGAAGTCTGAACCTTTTAGTTTTGTATTGACGGTTTATTGCAGGGCTATTTCTGAGTTTCCGTCCGCAAAGTACAACATCATGGCCAAACTCTGTTAAACTGCTGCATACCCTATGAACACGTTGGTCATTACTGAGGTCGTTGGATACGCTGACTATTATTTTCTTATTTGGCATCTTATATTTTTTTCAAAGGTAATATTTATTTATTTTTGTATCAAATTACATTATAATGAAAGATTTCTCAAATTATTGTCTTAAATCGCTTAATACTTTTAAAATAGATGTCAATGCTGATCGATTTATAAGTTTTGATAATCTTGATGAGTTTATTTTATTTGCAACAGAGAATAAAGACATTTTTAATCAAAAATTTATTGTAACAGGAGAGGGGAGTAACTTACTTTTTACTTGCGATTATGATGGTACTGTAATTCATCCTGAAATAAAAAGTTTTGGGATTTTGCATGAGACTGATAATCATTATGTTGTTCAGTCTGAGGCAGGTTTAAAATGGGATAATTTTGTTGAGGAAACACTTAAATTACAGGCTTTCGGTCTTGAAAATCTTTCACTTATTCCTGGTACTGTTGGAGCAAGTGTTGTGCAAAATATTGGTGCTTACGGAGTTGAAGTCGGCGATTTTGTTGACAATGTTAAATATCTGTGTCTTGAGGAGTTTGTAATTAAAACAATATCAGGCGATGAATGCCAATTTTCTTATCGTAACAGTATATTCAAAAATGAATTAAAAAATAAAGCTATAGTTGTTGCTGTTGATTTTTTTTTAAATAAAATCCCAGAATGTAATACTAATTATGCTGATATTAAAGCTTGTGTTTCTGATATTGCCGATGTTACACCAATGTTTATTCGAAAAGCGGTAATAGATATTCGTAATAAAAAATTGCCTGATCCTGATATTATTGGTAATGCTGGTTCGTTTTTTAAGAATCCTGTAATTGTTAAAGACCAATTTGATGAATTATTATTAAAATTTCCTGATTTAAGATATTATGATTTACATAATGGAAATTATAAAATTGCGGCAGGTTGGTTAATAGATGTTTGTGGACTTAAAGGTTTTGAGCATAAAGGGGCAGCGGTTCACGAAAATCAGGCACTCGTTTTAATCAACAAGTCAGGAAAAGCTCAGGGCAAAGACATCAAAGAACTTGCCGATATTATTTTAAAAAAGGTTAAAGATAAATTTGGACTTGCTCTCGAACCAGAAGTGATAATTTTATAATTGGTTGAGAGGAAAGGATTATAACATAAGCCAATTATCTATTATAGTTTTCCCATATTTTGTTACAAATGATTCGGGGTGGAATTGCAATCCATATAAGGGATAATTTTTATGCTCAATAGACATTATATTCCCGTCTTCACATTCTCCTGTAATTTTGAGGCAGTCTGGTAAATCATGTTTGTTTAGTACCCATGAGTGATATAGGCCAATTTCTGAGTTTTGAGGTATTCCACTATATATTTTACTTTTTGGTTCAATTATTCTTAGCTTTTTTTGTTTGCCATGATTAACATTATTAAGTTGGCTGATACTTCCTCCAAAATGTAATGCAATTGCCTGATAACCAAGACATATTCCTAAAATAGAGTGGCTTTTATGATACGTTTTTATAATTTCGTTCATAAATGGTACTTCTGTTGAGATACCAGGACCAGGGGAAAAAATAATTTTATTAAATTCAGATATTTTGTCAATATTTGTACTTTCAGGAATTTGTACACTTAATTTTACATTCCTGTAATTGTTAAACATTGCAGCGATGTTGTATGTAAAGCTGTCGTGATTATCAAGTAATAGTATTTTTAACATAATATTTATGAATAACAAATGCGAAATAAGTAAAAAGATAACAGATTTTGCTGTTAAAGGACAAAAATTTGTATTCGCAATTAATTTTAATGGAGATGACGGCTTTGTTTTAACACCTGAAGCTGCTGCTCAACAAGGAATTTATTTTGACATAGAAGGCACTACTAATTTTAAATATTTTGAAGGACAGACAAGTTTTAATAGATTTGATATTTTGCCAGTGCCTTTTTCCGACTATGAAAAGGCTTTTGATAAAGTACAGTATTATATTGGTAGAGGTGATACGTTTTTAATTAATCTTACTTTTAAAACAGAAATAATAACAGATATAAAACTAATTGAAATTTTTAATTACAGTAAGGCAAAGTACAAGTTGTTATATAAAGATAAATTTGTAGTGTTTTCGCCCGAAAGTTTTGTTAAGACGGAGGGTAATATTCTAAAGTCCTTTCCGATGAAAGGTACAATTGATGCGAAAATTACTAATGCTGAGGCTGTTATAATGGAAAGCCTTAAAGAATATGGCGAACACACAACAATTGTTGATTTAATTCGTAATGATTTGAATATCATTGGTGCGAATACTCAAGTTGAAAAATTCAGATATATTGATAAAATCATATCGAACAGAGGCGAGTTGTTGCAAGTAAGCTCTATTATAAGTACAGAATTGCCAGAGAATTATTATGAAAATGTTGGTGAAATGTTTTTTAAATTGTTGCCTGCAGGTTCTATTACTGGTGCTCCGAAAGAAAAAACTGTAAAAATAATTAAGGAGGTGGAAACCTACGAAAGAGGATACTATACTGGTGTTTTTGGGTATTTTGATGGGGAAAATTTTAATACTGCGGTTAGTATTAGATTTATCGAAAAAGAAAGCGATAAGATGTTTTATAAAAGTGGAGGTGGAATTACTGCAATGAGTGATGCTAAAAGCGAATACGAAGAACTTATACAGAAAATTTATGTGCCGTTTCTTTGAAACCATAAAAATACAGGATGGGATACCTCAAAATCTTGAATCTCATCAAAAAAGGATTGACAAGACTTCTATGGGTAATTATAAAGTTCAGTCTTTATTTAATTTGGCTGCGTTAATTTATGTTCCAGAGCTTTATTCTAAAGGTGTTTCTAAGTGCAAATTTATTTATGATGATAAACATTCATCATTTTATTTTGAAAAATACCGTCCTTTAGAAATTAAATCATTGAAACTTATTTTCTGTGATGATATTGACTATTCTTATAAATATTCTGATAGAACTAGAATTGAGGATTTAAGAAAATTGAAAGCTGACTGTGATGATATTTTAATTGTTAAAGATGGATTGGTTACGGACACCAGTTTTGCTAATATAGCTTTTTTTGATGGATATAATTGGATTACACCAGAAGCTCCTTTACTCGAAGGTACTTGCCGTAATAGATTAATTGCTGAGGGTCGGATTATTGCAAAAAAAATACGATGGGAGGATATAAAATTATATGAAATTTTTGTGATATTTAATGCAATGCGAGGTGAAGATTTATTTGAAACGTATCCTGTTTCAAACATTAAATAAAAGAGGTTCCCTTTTAATAGCCTATAATTGTCTTTTATCCTATTTGAATACCGTTACAGTACCTGTATGGGTATGACTTTTAGCATTTATATCTCTTAATGTTACAACATAATTGTAAACTCCTTGTGGGACGTAATCACCTTTATCAAAATCATAGCGACCTTTCCAATGAGTGTTCCAGTTTTTGGTCGTAAATATTATTTCACCCCAGCGACTGTAAATGGTCATCTGATAGGCTTCTTCGTCAACGCCAACGCCTATAGGGTAGAATTCGTCATTTCCCAGGCTACGTAAATTAATTGCTGTTGGAAAGTAAATTCTGTAATCGGGAATGCTCTCCATTGCTGTTAATGTAGTGTCTATATAACCGTCCTGACTATAAGCCGGTCGTAGAACAGGAAATTCATCTTCTGAGGTGCCAAAAGTGCTTTTGTTTGTTATTATTCCATCAACGCTAACGGTACTAAAATTAAAATCTAATCCATTTTTCAAAAGAACTTCACGAACTTCAGCCGCACTTATTTTATCGTCAGTATAAATTTGAAATTCCACATTTTCATCTGCTGTCAAGGCATATTTTACATCATATATGCCTTTTTTTATAAGTAAATCGTTTAAAACTAACTTTGGTTGGTTTTCGTCAGATATTTTATCGGTAACAAATGTTATCAAATAGCCATCTTCAAAAGCATTTTTACTTGTAAACTCTAATTTTCCATCTTGTGCATAAATGCTAAGAGCGAAAATAAAGCTTATCATTAAAACGCACATTATTCTTTTCATATTCTTTTTATTAAGTCTTCCTTACTGCCAAATTAGATTTACTCTTCCTTTTTTAGTTTGCATATTACCAAATTCATCTAAGGTTTTTATTTCCCAAAGGTAAAAACCTGGTTTTGAATTTTCGCCAACATTGTTCATTTTTCCGTTCCATTTGTAATCAACATCATTAGAATTAAAGACTGTTTTACCAGTACTATCGACTATTAGCAATTGATAACTCTTAAAGTTCATGTTTTCACCAATAGGCCCAAATTCCGAATTGATTCCGTTAGTATTTGGCGTAAACGCATTTGGTAAATAAAATACATGTTCAATTAGAATTTTAATAGTTTCTTCAGCCCTTGTTTTACATCCATATTGATTAACCACATCCAATCTTATTATATAATCTGCAGATTTGTTGAACTCATATCTTACTTCACGTTCTCTAAATTCTTTGTTTTCAATACTCCAGAGTAAATCCAAACCTTCTTCATTATCGCAAGTAAAGTAATGTAAATTTTCTGACTTAGTAAAATTAATTTTTATTTTAGTGGGATTATTTAGCTCAATAACATTGAGTTTCTCGTTTTTCAATACAAAATTGTTATAAATTATACTTACTTCAGGGTAAAAAATTCCATCATTCGTGTATGTATATTCTGTCTCATTTTCTGTTATTCTATAATTGTCCCCTGTATTCCATAATATTGAACAGTTTTCAGGTACGTTTTTAGCCTTAAACTTTATTGTTGCTGGAGTGCAATTTTCTGATAACTCGTAATAAAACTCTGTTTTAGAAATATCCGGACTTGTGCTTTCTACTTGTGGTTCAGTTGTCTTTGTGTCTTTAGGATTATTATCTTTAATGATTGGAGTTTGTGTGTTATTATTATTATGGTTATCAGCAACAGTTTTTGATGTTTGCTTTTCTGTAGTACTATTTGTCGATTGTTGAATAAAACTTTTATCTGTTTCTATTATTTTATTTTCGACTTCGACAATATTATTATCATTTTCTGTGATATCTTCTTTGTAAATATCATCATTATTGTTTTCAATTACAACGGTTGAGGTTGTATTGTTAGCCGATTTAGTTTGGTTTGTTGTTTCCTTATTGATACCATTAATAATAAAAATAGCAGCACTAACAGCAATAATTACTGTTGATGCTACAAGTATGGTTTTTAATAATCCACTCATGCCTGACTTAGGAATGTCCTTTTCGAGTTTAATCCAATCCTTATGATTGTATTCAACTTCGTATTTCGAAAGAATTTCTTTTATATTTTTTAAATTATTCATCGATTTCTCCGTATTTGTCTATATATAATTTTCTTAAATTTATTTTTGCTTTTGCAAGGTTTGATTTTGATGTTCCAATACTGATGCTTAACATTGCGGCAATCTCTTTATGTGAGTAATCTTCTATAATATATAGGTTAAACACTGTTCGATATGCTGGAGTTAAATCCTGTATCAATTCAATCAGCCTTGCAGCACTCAGGGTAATTTTGTTTAAATCTTCTGTTTCTTTTGTATTGTCATCAGTAATATTTAATAAAGAATAGTCGTCTCCTGTGTTAAAATACATCCTATTCTTTTTTCTAATGCTATCAATTGTATTATTGACAATAATTCTTCTAATCCATCCTTCAAAAGAACCTGTGTGCTTAAAGTATTTAATTTTTTCAAAGACCTTTATGAACCCATCGTGTAAAAAATCTTTAGCTTCATCTGTGTTTGAAGCGTATCTCATGCACGTCCCCAGCATTTTACCGTAAGTAGCTTTGTAAAGAAGTTGTTGACTGTCTCTGTCGCCTCTGATACATCCCTCTACAATCATCTTTACTGTGTCCTGGTTACTTAGGTCCATATTTTCAGTTTTCATTTTGATGACGAAACATTTAATAATTAGTTGTCTCTATTATACAATTTTTTCACTAAGCTAAGTAAAAACTTTTTTATATCAAATAAAACAATAAAATTATTGATTTAAATTAATTGATAATCTAAAAGGCTTTTTATATATTTGCAATTCTTGAATAAATAAATTTACATAATGAATTTGACTCATATCGAACACATTGGAATTGCCGTTAGGTCAATAGACGAGGCAAGGAAATATTACGAAGACGTATTAGGTTTAAAATGTTATTCTGTCGAAGAGGTAGCTGACCAAAAAGTTAAAACTGCTTTTTTTAAAATAGGACAAACAAAAATAGAACTTTTGGAGTCAACAGATCCTGAAGGTCCTATTGGTAAGTTTATTGAGAAAAAAGGTGAGGGTATTCATCATATCGCATTTGCAGTAGATGGTATCGAAAATGCTTTGCAATCACTCGAAAAAGATGGAATAAGGTTAATTGACCAAGCACCGCGTAGAGGAGCTGAAGGGTTGGATATTGCTTTTCTTCATCCAAAATCGACATTTGGAGTTTTAACCGAATTATGTGAGGATAAAAATAAATAGTTTCATTAACTTGATGTAAATAATATTAGAACAATCTTAAAATGGCAATCGAAGAAAAAATTAAAAAACTTGTTGAGATGCGTGCTGAAGCTCGTTTGGGTGGAGGAGAAAAGCGAATTGATGCACAACATGCTAAAGGAAAATTAACTGCCCGAGAGAGAATAGATATATTACTCGACGAAGGTAGTTTTGAAGAATTAGATATGTTTGTAACACATCGTGCAACAGACTTTGGACTTGATAAAACAAGTTTTCTAGGTGA
>JAQVPT010000157.1 GCA_028701945.1 Bacteroidales bacterium | reverse complement strand
AGTAAATATAAGTCAATTAGAATCAGGACAGTATATTATTAATATTCTTACTGCTGATAAGGAATTGATATACACCGAAAGAATAAGCAAAAAATAGCTTACATTAAAACGCATTGTTAATATTTGTTTTGTAGATACTCTTTGTATTATCAGAATAAATAAAATAAAATGTTATTTTTCAGCACATATATTGCTTTTTATCATAGATTTATTTAATTTCATGCCATGAAAACTATAAAAACTTTATTGATTCGTTTTAATAACGAGTTAACTCAACGAGAAGTATCACAGTTTAGAGGTGCTATAATTAAAAAACTTGACAAACCTGACGTATTATTTCATCATCATATAGTAGATGAGAACAAATTCAGAAATAAATACCCTTTAATTCAGTATAAAACAATAAATCAGAAAGCAGCATTATTCTGTATTGAAGATGGAGTAGAAAGTGTACAGCAGTTCTTAAACCTTGATGAATGGGAATTACAAATTGGAGACAAAACAGTAAACATTGAGATTGATTATCTTAAAGTAAATAAGTTTACAATTCAAGCATGGGACAAATACTTTAGTTATAAGATTTATAATTGGCTGGCTCTAAACAACGATAATTATAAAGAATATAGCAAAGCAAAAACCGAAAAGGATAAAATTTATATTCTCGAAAAAGTATTACGTGGAAATATACTGAGCTTTGGCAAAGGTATAGATTGCTTTTTTGAACACGAAGTAAAAGTAAGAATAGAACACATAACAAAAGAAAAAGTTCTTCATTACAAAGACCTTAAACTTCACGGTATAGATGCCATAGTAAATACAAATGTATTTCTGCCAAACTATATTGGTTTAGGCAAAGGCTCAAGCATGGGGTTTGGAGTAATTAAAACTATTAATGATAAAAACATAAAAAAAAATGAGCAATAAAAAATACCTATACGGAGCCGCTGTTCAAGGAATACAAGGCTTCATTTTTGGGACGAATAAGTTGAGGGAGATAGTGATTAGTTGCATTCAAAAGAATTAAATATGAAAAATACTAGAGAAATTTTATTTTTAGGTGCTTTACTACATGATATAGGGAAGTTTTATCAAAGAGCTGATATGTTATTTTCTGATAAATATAATCAATTGTCAGATTTTTCAAAAAACATTGCCAATGATATATGTCCTGTAAATGAAAACGGTAGATTTGGTTATCAGCATGTAGTTTGGACAAATGAGTTTTTTGAAGGAGAACCATTTAAGTCAGTATTCAAAAAGTTAGAAGATTTAAATGTGAACCTGTATGACAAAGACGAGGTTAATCCGGATGGATTAATAAATCTAGCGACCAATCATCATAAACCTAAAACAATTATGCAAGCAATTGTTACTATGGCTGATTGGTGGAGTGCTGGGATTGACAGACGTGAAGCTAATGAATTGGAAAATGGTAAATACAAAGGTGAAAATATTGATTGGGGCAAAAGCAGATATAAACAAATTCCTCTATACTCTGTGTTCAATCAAATAAATAATGGCAATTACAAATATGCGTTTCCATTAAAACCTCTCTGTTTAGATAAAGATGCGATATTTCCTAAGGAAATTAAAGAAAAAAATGATGGGTTATCTCAAGAATCATATAATAAATTATGGCAAGAATTTAAAGAGGAGTTTCAAAGACTACCAACAAATTCATTGAATGGATTTATTGAAAGTTTGTTGTTTTTATTGAAAAAACATACATGGTGCATACCTTCAAACACTATGGATATGGCTAATGTGAGTTTATTTGACCACCTTAAAACTACTGCTGCTTTTGCAGATTGTATTTACGAATATTACGACAATCATCCTGACGATTTTAATTGGAATAATTCAGATTACAGACTAACAATAAAAGAAGGTAAACATCCTGTTATATTAGTCGGTGGTGATGTTTCAGGCATACAGAAATTTATTTACAATATTGCATCAAGAAAAGCTGCCGTAAGTTTAAAAGGACGTTCGTTTTATTTACAGCTATTAATAGATTCTGTTATTCAAAGAATAATTTCACACGAAGATATTAATGCCAATCTTGGGCATATTGTTTATTCATCTGGTGGGAGGTTTTATATGCTATTGCCAAACACCGATAAAGTAAAAAATGCAATTGAAGAACTGAAAAATAATTTTGAAAATGAATTGTGGGAAAACCATTATGGGAAACTAGTTTTGAATATTGATTTTGTGCCTTTTTCTTTCAATAATGCGAATAAAAATATTGACTTTGAGGATTGTAGAGGCAAACAATTGGGTGATTTGTGGAAACATCTTGCTGATAAACTAACTGCTAAGAAAAATACCAAATTTAAAAACTTATTAATCAATAAGTTTAGTGATCTTTTTGAGCCAATTCCTTGTAGTGGCGAAAAAGTAAAAGTATGTGCAGTTACAGGTATTGAATCAGATGTTTTAGAAAAGATTGACGATAATCAAAATAGCGATGATCCTGCATACGTTTTACCTATTGTTAAAGAGCAGGCATTATTGGGCAATAAACTCAAAGATGCAGATTATATATTGACATTTAAGTCGGGTTGGAGTTCCGATTATTTAAACAGAAAAAGTAAATTCAATATTGAAATATTAGATATAAACAATTATTTGTTTGATAAAATTGACCTGACAAAAGAAGAAGCTGATTTTAGAACTATTACATCTGCTGATACCACACGAGTAAAGATGATAAACGAGATGAACTTTCTTGCTCCCCAAATAAAAGGACAAGGCATTAGTTACGGTTTTCAGTTTTATGGCGGAAATGAGCAAGCTAAAAATCCTAATGGTAAATTAAAAACTTTTGAAGAATTGGCAGGTGGCTCATATTTTGGTGTTTTAAGAATGGATGTTGATGGCTTGGGAGATATATTCATTAATGGTTTATCTCAAACACATAAAAGTTTTTCAGCGTATTCTACTCTATCATTTATGTTGGATTTATTTTTTAGTGGATATTTAAATAAAATAAGAAAGAAATATGCTGATACTGTTAATATTCTTTATTCCGGTGGCGATGATGTTTTTGCTGTTGGAAAGTGGGATAGCATAATCAATTTTGCAGAAGATGTCAGGAAAGAGTTTGCTAAATTTATAGGTAGAGATGATATTTCAATATCTGCCGGTATAGCTATTGTTGGAGAAAAGTTTCCAATTGCAAAAGCTGCACAATTGGCTGAAATTGCAGAAAAAAATGCAAAGAATTTTAATAATGGAAAGAAAAATGCAATATGTTTCTTTGGAGAAACTATTTCATGGAAAGATGAGTTTGATTTTGTTAAAAGCCTTAAAGATGAATTTCTTGATTTAATCAAAAATAATCAAATGCCTAAAGCTATTTTGCACAAAGTAATGTTGTTTAACGAAATGCAAAAAAGGAAAGATGTAAAATATATTTGGCACACAGCCTATTATTTAAAGAGATTTAGTGATGGAAAAAAAGATGAAGTAAAACAGTTTTGCTCAAAACTTCAAATACAGTTTGTAAACAATAGAAGAAATTATGACCTAATCGCCCTCGCAGCGAGATGGACAGAGTATGAAATTAAAGAAAATTAGTATTAACAATAAATTTTATTAATATGGAAAAATATCCAGCACAAAGGTTTGAAAAGAATTGGATTTATAGTCCAATAACTGAAGAAATTGTAAAGTGGACTGATTCTTTTTCTTCTTATTTAACAAAAAAGGAAGAATATATTAATCCCCTTTCGACATCTCAATTAAGAAAGTTTTTTGGTGAATTAAAAAGAATTGAATCGAATTTTAAAGAAAAAAAATGTGATTTGCCAATGTTGAAACCAATGTTAGCCTATGCGGTAGGAAGAGATAAAAATGAAAGAGGAAGAAACAAAACTAAAATTAAAGAGTTTTCGGAAGAAATTAATAAAGGTTTAGATGCAATACGAAATGATGATAACATAGAAAAGGATTTTAAAAATTTTTTAAAAATTTTTGAATCAATAGTGGCTTATCATAAATATCATGGAGGTAAATAAAAATTATAAAATAGCAATATTATGAAACAATTAGTAAAAAAGATTAAAGGTAAAGTGAAACTAGAAATAATAACAGGATTACATATTGGTGGTAGTTCTGATAATGTCGAAATTGGTGGCATTGATAACCCTGTAATAAAAATCTCTAGCAAAGAGAAACAACCTTATATTCCTGGCAGTTCACTAAAAGGTAAGATAAGGTGTTTATTAGAACAAATTTTTGGAGCTTCTAAAGTTGGGGGGAATGATGAAGTTAATAATTTATTCGGATTTTCAAACGAAAATAAGCCCTCTAAAATTATATTCAGAGACTCGTATTTTACAGAAGAATCACTTGAGTTATTAAAGAGCTCTGAAAATCTTGACATGCCATATACCGAAGGAAAATGGGAAAATGTTATAGATAGAATAAAGGGTACTGCAGAACATCCACGGCAAATGGAACGTATCCCTGCAGGTGTTAGTTTTGATGTTGAATTTGTTATTAATGTCTGGGATAATGATAATGAAGTAGAACTTAAAGCATTGCTTCAAAAAGGGATGAACGCACTTGAAAATGATTATCTTGGAGGTAGCGGCTCTCGTGGATATGGGCAGGTTAAGTTTGGCGAAATTAAATATTCAGAAATTAATGAATCAACAAATTGGAAATAGGCATGGCAAAATTTAAAGTTTATAAATTGCACTTCAAAACTCCTTTACATCTTGGCGATGAGAGAGATGATTATAGTATTAGTTTGAAGACTATACATTCTGATACAATGTATTCTGCTCTTATTTCAAGTTTGGCTAAGATGGGTAATGATATCCCACAAGATGGGGATTTAGGATTTACTATTAGTAGTCTGTTCCCTTTTTATCAAGAAAATGAAGAAAGCAATGCTAATTATTTTTTTCCGAAACCTCTAAAACAAACGATGCCTAAATTGAAAGACATTTCAAAAGCAAAAGATGTTAAAAAAGTTTTATGGTTGGATAAATATTATTTTGAAAAAATAATTAATGGAGCTACTTTATTTGAGGATGAGGAATCAATCACATGTATAAAAGGTGAGTATTTAACCGAAGCTAATATTGAAAAAGACTTTATTAGTTCACAAGTGTTTCCCAGAGTTACAGTATCTCGTTCAGGGCAAGAAGATGCAAAGCCATTTTATATGGAAAAAATATTTTTTACAGATAATTCAGGTTTGTTTTTTATTGTTCAAGGGGAAACAGATTTATTAGAAAAAGCACTGAATTTGCTACAACACGAAGGTATAGGTACCGATAGAAATGTTGGTAATGGATTTTTTGAATACACAACTGATGAAATTGAAATAAATCTTCCGAAAGATTCCGTAAATATCATGAGCTTGTCTCTCTTTATTCCTGAGGACCAACAACAATTAGTAAAAATGTTTGAAGGAGAAAATGTTGCCTATGATTTTGTTCGTCGTGGAGGTTGGATTACAACGCCTCCATATAATACTTACAGAAAAAATGCAGTATATGCTTTTCTGCCCGGATCAGTTTTTAATAATAGAAGTTCAGAAACTCATGGGAAAATTGTTGATTTAAAACCTGAAATTGAACATGCAAATTTTTCTCACTCAATTTGGAGAAATGGTAAAGCAATTTTTATCCCTATTACAAGTAGTTAAATATGGAACTAGATAATTTCAATATTCTTCTTTCCAGTATTAAGAGGGTAATAGATACCTCAAGAAATTACGTTCGTCAATCTTTGTCTCATGCTCAACTAATTGCGAATTTTGAAATTGGAAGATTAATTGTTGAACAAGAACAACAAGGCAAAGAGAAGGCGAGCTATGGTAAGCAAATAATAAAACTGTTGTCCGAAAAGTTGACAAAGGAATTTGGCAGTGGATTTGACGAGAGAAACCTGAGAAATTTCAGAAGTTTTTATATAGTGTTTTCAAATTGGAACTCATTGCGTTCCAATTTTAAGGAAAGTGATTTTCCGATTCGGAACGCACTGCGTTCCAAATCTGTAGAGATGAATTTACAAAAATTAAATGGATTAGAAAGTCATCCTTTGTTTCAAGTCATCTCACCAAAATTAACATGGACACATTACCGCTTATTACTTAAAGTAGAAAACGAAACAGCACGTAATTTCTACATAAAAGAGTCAATAGAAAATAATTGGAGCACTCGTGCACTAGAAAGACAAATAAACTCACTTTATTATGAAAGGATTTTATCATCAAAAAATAAAACTCCTGTAATGAATGAAATGCTCGAAAAAGTCTCCAAATTAAAACCCGATGACATACTTAAGGATCCTTATGTGCTTGAGTTTTTGCAATTAAAAGAGAATACCTCCTATAAAGAAACAGAAATGGAACAAGCACTTATTGACAAATTGAATGTTTTCTTATTAGAATTGGGAAAAGGTTTTGCTTTTGTTGCTCGACAAAAAAGAGTCTCAACAGAAACTAAACACTTTTATATTGACTTAGTTTTTTACAACTATATTTTAAAATGCTTTGTCTTGATTGACTTAAAAACAGGAGAACTAACTCATCAAGACATTGGTCAAATGGATATGTATGTACGATTATTTGAAGACAAATTCAAGCATAAAGACGATAATCCAACTATAGGTTTAATTTTATGTACTAAAAAAGACCAAACAATTGTAAAATATTCAGTTTTAAATGAAAATAAACAGTTGTTTGCTTCAAAATACCAGATGTATTTGCCTACCGAAAAGCAATTGATTGAGGAGATTGAAAGAGAGAAATTTATTATTGAAAATATAAAAAAAGATGACAAAAATTAATAAAAAAGAGACTATAAAAATTGAAATACTTAGCCCAACCCATATTGGAGCTGGTGCAGAAAAAGATTGGATAAAAGGAGCCGATTTTATTGTTGACAACAATAAAGTTAAAATTATTAGCTTAAAAAAAGCAGCTCAGTATGTTAATATTTCAGCGTTATCGAATGCTCTTTTGGAAAATAATAGCGTAGCTCTTAAGAACAATTTAGGGGCTAATATTGATAAATGTGTTGAAAGAGTTTTTGATTGCAAATATTCTGGTAATAATGATATTAAAACACTTATCAAAAACCAATTAACAGGAAATCCAATTATTCCAGGAAGTTCAATAAAAGGAGCTGTTCGATCTGTTTTGTTTAATTATTTAGGTGGCACATCAAAAGATGGAAAGGAAGTCTTTGGTAGTTCAACTAAAGGTGATGAATTTATGAGATTTATAAAATTTGCTGATGCAGAATTTGATGGTTCTGATCTCATTAATTCAAAAATTTTCAATTTATACAACAAGAATGGATATAAAGCAGGATGGAAACATGGTCGCAACAAGACCGACCAAAACTTAAAACCGAATGAATTTAATTCATTTTTTGAAGTACTTATGCCAAATCAAAAAGCACTTACAAGTATATCAATTTCTAAAATGGGATATAAAAACTTTGAAAAATTTGTTGCCCCACATATTAAAAATGAGAAGAAAAAACCAATAGTTGAAAATGATATAAAATGTTTATTTGGAATAATCAATGAACACACCAAAAAATACATACAGAAGCAAATAGAATTTTTCAATAAGTATGGTAATAATGAAACACCGGCAATTATTGAAAATTTGAAACAAATTCAGCAACAAATTTCGAACGACAATTCATCTTGCGTATTAAAAATGGCATCAGGTTCTGGTTTTCACAGTATAACAGGTGATTGGCAGCACCACTATTTTTCAATAAATGGTGTTGATTCTTCAAAAAAAGTTAGTCAGGGTACATTAAATGGAAAAAAATCCGCTAAATCAAGAAAAATCGCAATTTCAAGTGCAAACGATTTCTCTTTAATGGGTTTTGTGAAACTTACTGTTATGAATGAAAAAATGCTAGCAGAGATTGAAAAAGAAAAAGAAGAACAAAGAAAAACGGAACTTGCCAAACTCCAACTCCAACACCAACAACAACGTTTACAAGAACAACAAAAACTTGAATTACAAGCAAAAAAGAAAGAATTCAAAAATCTCATCTCCCAAGCCCACACCCTCTACCAAAACAATGAAAACAAATCTGCTCTTTCGTTAATCGAACAAGCCGAAGCTTTGG